>JAPLUM010000331.1 GCA_026397605.1 Verrucomicrobiota bacterium
GTCGCTCACTGGAGTGTTCAGGTCAAAGGAGCCACATTTGTGTGGGACGGTGATGCAAATGCGTCCAATAACGTGCACAATCTGAGCGGCACTGCGCCGACGGCCACTAACTTTGGGGGTGCAGGCACGTGGGCGGCGGCAAACACATTCTGGAACGGCACTACAAATCAGGCTTGGTCCAATGCGGGGCTCGATACAGCTTGGTTTGCAGGTCTTTCGGGTGGTGCAGTTGCTTTGACGGGTAATCAGACGGTGGGCGGTTTGATCTTCACGACGGGTAACTATTCTACGACGCTCACGGGCGCAAATACCCTGACGCTTGGCGGAGCTCCTGGGGCAAATATCATTTCAGCCTATGCTGGTGCGTCGATTGGAACGGCTTCGGTCAATGGTATTCTTGGTACCAATGGTTTGATCAAAAATGGTGGCGGCACGCTGACCGTGTTGGGAACAAACACTGGTTTCTCAGGTGCGGTTGCAGTGAATGGAGGCGCGCTGACGCTGAATGGCGGTGCCAACCTCGGACAGACCCAGCTCAACACCAGCACGATCACGCTGAACTTTGGCACGCTAAACATTCTCAACAATGGTGCAGGATCCAATACAGCCGCTGCCATCGCTTACGGCAACGATGTGGTGATCAATGGTAACTCAACCATCGGTGTGAACAATGCAGGCGCGAACACGAACAACACCATCGCGATCCCGTCGCTAACTGTTAATAATAGTGCAGTCACCTTTACCAGTGCCAATGGCTACGGTCTCCAGGTCACGGGTGCCACCACCCTCTTCGGTGCCATCACCACACTCAACAGCGGTTTCAATCCACTCCCGAGCGGCGCTGCAGGTGTCGCGGCCAGTGCCAATAACACGGCTCAGCTCGTCGCCCTCACGGGTGCAGTTGGCGGCTCGGGTGCTCTGAATAAGCAGGGCGCGGGGACCGTGACACTTCAGGCGTCCAATACCTACTCGGGTGGCACCAACATCTTAGCGGGCTCCTTGCTCCTCAATACCAATGCCGCCACGCTCAGCAGCGGTAAGGTCATTGTCAATCCAGGCACCACGCTCGGCATTGTCAGCAGTGGAAACGTCACCGGCAGTAACCTCTACCTCCCCAGCAGGCTGGACGCGACTGGCGGCACAGTGGCGATTCTCCGCGCCAATGCCAATGCGGACCTTTCCGGTGGCTCTTTGAATGCGGCGGTGGTCGGCACTTATGGTGCCTCCTATCAGCTCGATACCGGCACCACTGGCGTAGCGGGTGCCGCAGGCAGCAATGCCATCTTCGATCCTAACACGGGCGCTTATGTCGCCGCCGCGACCTATTTGCAGAGCATCGACCTCAATAACTTCGGCAGCACCGCCGCAGGCACGGGCCGCATCATGCTCGGCTCCACGGCGGCAAATACCACGATGTCGGGCACTGTTTCTAACAGCTCTGGTGGGGATATCCGCTTCGGCGGCTCGGGCATCCTTACACTTTCTGCGACCGACGCCCTCGGCACCACAGCTCAGACCGTCCAGATCGGCTCACCCATCGTCAATGCCCAGCCTCTAACCGGCGCAACCGGCACGACTGCCTTCAGTGGTGCTAACAACACCAACTACACCGGCACCATGACCGTCAACAAAGGTTCCACCCTCCAGGCACCTGCGCTTACTGGCACGAATGTCTTCGGTACTGGCCCCCTCACCGTCCTCGGCGGTTCCGTCAACGTGCTCAATAACGTTACCGCCACCAACTACACAGGTGGCCCGCAGATCGGTAACAGCGTCATCAATCTCTACCCCAGCGCCGGTGTTGTAACAGGTGCGGGTTCTTTGTTTACGCTCGATAACTCAGCTGTCACGACTGGTGGCGGTACGACGAATCTACGTCTTGTCGGAACCACGCCAATCAACGCCTACGGTGGCAGCACCTTCAGTCTGATCGGCTCGAACACCGGCGCCACCACCACCACGCAGAACACCGGCGCCTACGGCTTCCAGGGCGGCAACGTCATTAACCTGAGCACCAACACCACCGCTGCAACCAATGCAGATGGTGTTATCACCATTGCAAACCTTGTCCGTAATGGTAACGGCACGATGGCCTTCACCCGTGCGGTTGGTAGCCCTACAGCGTTCGGCACCAGCACAGCGAACAATGACGCACGTATCAATCTGACTCAGCTCAACGGCGCAACTCCAGTCGTAACGAACGGAAGTATCGCCCCTTGGTTGGTAGATCAGACCTCGAACACCTTTCTGACCTATGGTGCCAACGGTATCGCGCCAGTCATCTACTCAGCAGCTACCTTGGCTACAGCTACAGCGAACGATCTCGTCACCAGCGGTGCCGTTGCGATCACGGCAAACTCTACGGTTCACGCTCTCCAGTTAACGGGTACCATCACCCAAACGGGTGGCCCCTTCACGATCACCATTGGAGCCAACTCCACCGCCACTGATGGCGCGGGTCTCATCATGACCAGTGCTTCCACGCACACCCCAAACTTCAGCTTCGGCACTGCGGGCGCTCGTGAGGCGGTTATCTATAATAGTGCAGCGGTTACCCTCTCTGGCACGATTGCTGCCAGCGGCCTGACCAAATTCGGCACCGGCACCCTGACCCTCACCGGTGTGAACTCTGGTTTGACCGGCACGATCACGGGCAACCAAGGCATTTTGGTTGGTTCGGCGGTCGGCTACAACTTCCGTCCGATCACTATTGCTGGTGGTAGCCAAGTTGATTTCAACGGCACGGGCAACGGCATCTACCTCAATGACGTCACCGTTACAGGTGAAAGCATTATCTCCGCTGGTGGCGGCACGCCTCGCATCAACAGCCTCACCATCGCTGCCCGTCTCGGCACGGCGACGGCTCCAGTCTCTCTCATGGTGAACAGTGGCACCGTCGTGGGCAACTACGGCTCCACCTACGTTTCTGGCAGTGGCACTTCAATCACAGGCGGCGGCTTGGTGCTCGATGCACCGACGAATTGGATCAGCGGCACCGCAGCCACCAGCGGCACGGCCGCCGCAAATACCAACATCCTTGGTATCGTCAGTGGCACCGGCGCACTCAACAAGTGGGGCAATGCCCCCCTGAGCTTTTCCAATGCAGGCAACACCTACAGCGGCGGCACGGTGGTCAACGGTGCGGGTGGTGACAA
>JAPLUM010000433.1 GCA_026397605.1 Verrucomicrobiota bacterium
CGATCATGCAGCATGGATTTGTCGATCTTGTCATCACCGGCGCTGATCGCGTGACTGGCACTGGCGATGTGGCCAACAAAATCGGCACCTATTTGAAAGCCCTGGCTGCTATGGACAACGGCATCCCATTTTACGTCGCGCTGCCATCCTCGACCTTTGATGCCAGCTTAAAAGACGGCATTCGCGAGATCCCCATCGAGCAGCGCGGAAGTGATGAGCTGACTCATGTCGAAGGTCTCACCCAAGCCGGTCAGATCGAAACCCTGCGCATCATCCCCGCTCAATCTGAAGTGGCCAATTACGGCTTTGATGTCACGCCCGCCCGACTCATCACAGCACTCATCACCGAGAAAGGCATCTGCCCAGCTAACAAAGAAGCCATCTTTACCCTGCATCCCGATCTCGATGCTGAGACGTATCTCGAATAGTCAAAAAGAAACCTTTAACCGCCGAGCTCAACCCCCTCTTCGCCTACTACGACCCACCATGGACACTCGGCATCATGCGCCGCAATGAAGCGTTGCTCCGGGTTAAAGGGAAATAAGAATCCGCTATGCTTAATCCTAAAAACCTGTTTCTAGTTTCAGGTTTCTAGTTTCATGACATAAAAACCAACGACTTGCGACTGCGGCACCACACACTTTTTGAGTGAGCCGACTTAGCTCTGTAAAGTCCTGACTGAGAGGACTTTGAACTTGAAACCTGAGACTTGAAACTCGGATTTAGATTAATGGGTTCACGATGGTGTTCCCAATCCAGAAGAAATCGAGCATCAATGGCAGACCTTTGTCTCCCTAACTGTGAGTCTCAGGATGCTCATCTTCGATCACCGAGTCAGCTCACGCATCTGTTTTTCGATTTCATCCAGTCGCCATAGCTGGAGCAAGCCGCCTGCGACGGCGAGCAGGCGCTGGCCGTCGGGCGATAGTCCGACGGCGCCGATGACGCGTTGCACGGGGTGGCGTAGGGTGTGCTGAGGCCTGCCGGTAGTGACGTCTAGCAGGGTGATGGCTGTGGGCTCCAGCGTGGCGGCGACGAGGTTGCCTGCGGTAGCTAGGCTGACTTCGCGGCTGCGCTCTCGCTGACACTTCACCTGCCAGCGCGGCTTGAGGGTGGCGAGGTCATAGCAGGTGATGTCGTTGAGATTGGCGGCGATGACGGCAGTTTCATCACTGGTGATGACGAGTGTGTGGGCGAATAGACTCAATGGGATGAAAACGGCCGCTTGCCCTACCTTTGAATAAGCGATGTGTAGGCTGGGGCCTTTGCCTGGGAGGTCTGTTGTGGTGCCACTCCACGCGACGAAGCGGCCCGATGCGGCGAATTTGACGCTGGAGACTTGCCCAGCTTTGCCTAGGCCCATGGGCAGTTCGGGGATTCGTGTCATCATGGGCGCGCCCTGCGCGGCACTGGCGTGTGGTAGGTAGGCTCGGAAGCCATTGCGATCTCCTACCAGTAGCAAATGTGTGGTGGCATCGCAGTCAATACCTCGGTTCGTCAGCTTGGTGGCTAGGATGCTGGGCTGCAGGGTGTCGCGCACGCCGGATAGTGGGTAATGCTCTACGATTCGCTGAAAGGCGGCGTAGCGGAAGATATGCCCCAGCGCGCGGTCCATGGCGAAGCCATTGATGAGGCCGCACTCCAGGGGTGGGGCGATGGCGGCCAGAGTCTCGGTATCCAGGTGGTGAATGTTGTAGCCGTTGGTGACGGTGAAGCTCTTGCCGTCGCTGCTGGCCACCACGCTGGCGGAGCCGGTGTTATAGGTGTTGCTGGAGACGACAATGGGCAGGTCGCGCATGAGCGCGATAGTTGCTGGCTTGAGTGTGTAGAGTTCATTGCTCTTTAAGTCCGTGCGATCCACCCACAGCTGACTGCCATCGTAATTGGCTATGCTACCGCGTGCTGGCCAGGCGAGTTGGGCCTCGACCTCGCGTGTCATCAGGTTCCAAATCTTTGTCACGTGATCACAGCCATGGGTCATCATGCGCTGGTCAGCGTCAAAAAGCACCACTCCATTCAAGCTGTCATTGTGGGCTTGCACGGACCAGACGGGGGTGCTGCTGTCGGTGCGAAAGTGAACGACGTGCCCGCTCAGCGTGGCAATGAAAAATGCCTGCCCGTTGCGCTGCCACTGAACAAGGTAGATGGCGTGGTCGGGGTAGCTGCGGACGGCCTCGCCAGTGGCCAAAGCGATAAGCTGGAACCCAGGCTCGGCGGGGTTGCTTAGCAGGCACAGGCTACCATCGGGCGAGACGCTACTGAGCCGTTGGCTCGGTGTGATGGCGCACTCTGACTGGCTCGTGGTGGGTGGCTTGGTAGATAAGTCCCAGCGCTTGATCTTTAACAAATCGGGCGTGGTTTTATCGACGGCATTGGTGACTAGCCAGCGTCCATCGCCCGAAAAGTAGTACTCGATTCCCGGCCATTGCAGCAGCCGTTCATGCGTCTGCAAATCCCACACCGAGGTGTGTCTTTGGGCGCGAACGACGTAATGCTGGCCGCTGGGCGACATCGGCCCTGGCAGAGTGACGGGAGCCTCGGGAATGCGCCAGATTTCTTGATGGGTGGCGAAGTCGCTGATGACCGAGGTTTTGCCCTGGGTCTCAGCATAGACTTTAAAGTTGCGGTCTGGCCGCAGGCAAAAGCTTCGATATGGGGCCGAGCCACCGTGTTCCAGGGAAGGCAGGGCGAGCAGGCTGATCATCTCATCCAATGCCTCGGCGCTGGGCCGCAGACGATGCGAACGCAGAGCAGAGGCGAGCGCGGCATCACGCTGCAATAGCTCGCGGTGCTCGCGTTTGGTACGTGCATAGGCTAGCAGCGCGGTGGCTTCGGCAGCGCTCGCCTTCACTGCGGCGTCATGGGCGATGTGTTCGGCGCGCAGCGACTCCACGCTAGCGAGGCGGCTGGCCTGGCTCTCGCGTACGATGCTAGTGGCGGCTACACCCAGCGCGATGAGCAAGGCTGCGGCCATGGAAGAGAGCAATGGATTGCGCCGAATCACCGAGCGCAGCCGCTCTGGGGCGCTCATCTGCCGTGCCAGAATGGAGCGGCCCTCGAGCCAACGGCGCAGGTCATCGGCCAACTGGGCGGCGCTGGTGTAGCGCAGGCTGGGATCTTTCCGCAGGGCCTTGGCACAGATGAAGGCGAGATCGCGCGGCACCTCGGCCGGCAACGGCGCAGGCGCGTCCTCTACAATGCGGCGCAGCAGCGAGGGCAGGCCCGTGCCCTCGAAGGGCAGGTGCCCACTGAGGAGCTGGTGCAGCATAGCCCCGAGGCTCCAGGTATCGCTCGCCACCGTGGCCATGGCCGCTGTGGCGCCTGCGACCTCTGGCGCAGAATAATGCGGGGTACCGAGGAAGCTGAGCGACCCAGTGAGCACCGAGATACTATCGACGAGCTTGGCCAAACCGAAGTCGCTGAGGTAGGGCTGATCGCGCTCGTCGAAGAGCACGTTCGCGGGTTTCAGGTCGCGGTGGATGACCCCATGATCGTGGGCGAACTGCACCGCATCACACAGCCGCGTCGTTCGCGACATCCACGCGGTAGATCGGCAGGATTCCCGGATGCTCCAGTGCCGCTATGGCGCGTGCCTCCAGGCGAAAGCGTGCGGTCATGCCCGGCTCATCGACCAAGCGTGGGCGCAGCATCTTCAGCGCCACCATGCGACCCGACTCTGTCTCTCTGACGCGATAGACGACGCCCATGCCGCCCCGCGCGATCTATTCGATGACCTCATGCCCAGCCACACGCAGGCTCAGTGCAGGGCGGGTAAGGATGACACTGGAATCTTCGGGAGATGGGGCTTCGCCGATGGGCGTAGCGCTTGAAATTGGACTTGGTAAGCCCACGGGCGTGGACGTTTGGGTCGGAACGGCGTCTCGCGGCGGTGTCTCATCATGCTGAATGGCGGGCACCGTGTCATCTCCCCACAGGCAGGCACCACAGATCCGGCTTTGGGCATCAGCGGGCAGGGCCGAGCCGCAGTCCATGCAAGTCGTTGTTGTTGGCATTGGCTGGTGGGGAAGATGATTGGGTGGGAAGCCTGTCATGGCCGCTGTTACGTAGAGAGCAACTGTCGCATGTAGCCCAACTCTTCCTCCACCTCGTGGGGAGCGGAGACGGTCTTGCGCACTTCGCTGCGTAAGTAATCACGCAGCTTGCCACGCCACAGCATGACCTCGCTCTTGAAGGCACCGAGGCCCAGCGACAGGCGTGCGGCGGCATCTTCATACGTCATCGGTTTACCCTCAGCGCCGAGGAAAACGGACAACGTATCAAAGGCTGAGTCGCCACGTTTTGCCCGGCACTCATTGGCGACGAGTTGCAGCGCAGTCTTCATCAGCGCGCGTGCCCACGCACGGTCAAAGATGGCGCTGCTGTTATCATGCTCAGGCGCGGCCAGTGCCGCCACATCCAGCTCGCTGGGCTCCATGCCGCCGCCACGCTTGGCCGCGTGTCGGTGGTCGCGCTCATCACGTAGAAAATTGTGCAGCACGCCTTGCAGGAAACAGCGGAACTTCCCTCGCTCGCGCTCCACGCGATGTAGCACGCCCTTCTCCATCACGAAAACGAAGAAGTCTTGGGTCAAATCCTGCGCATCTGCCGCTGCCCAGCCACGCTGAACGATGCACTGGCGCACCGGCTCCCAGTAGGCACGGCACAACTGCTCTAGCGCCTCACGGCCTAGCGTATTGCCATGCAGGGACGCGTGTGCAAGTTCGGTCCATTGGGTGTCGGGAAACATCGCGCATTGTAACCATGGAGGTTAAAGGCGCACCCTACTTTTGCGCTTCGCGAGGCGTTAAGATCATCTTTTTCGCAGCCCTCAACACTTTTTCCCAAACTCGGAGCGCGGCATTCCCAATAAGCCCACGGGTCGAAGATCCCAGCGCAAATCAGCAGCTGGGCT
>JAPLUM010000400.1 GCA_026397605.1 Verrucomicrobiota bacterium
GAACCATCGGTGATTTTGATCGTGCCCAGGTTCTTTTCTTGGGGGCCTTTCAGGGTGGTGTCCACCTGGTTCTTGAGACTGAATTTCGCCTCCTGGACCTGCACGACTCCGCCGTCCAATGCGCCACAGCGATAACGTAAAATAACCTCATAGCCCCCAGGGGGAAGCCCTGGGAGTTTCCATTCTGCGCTGGCTCCAGCACGGTTCCAGCCGGTCAAGGCTCCGCTACTGAATTGCACGCCTGAAAGAACGGCTTTATCCAGAGGCAAGGTGATCCGGTCCGGTAAGAGCGCTGCTTTCAGGGATTGCTCGCGGGTCTGCATCAGTAAAAGCTCTTTGTCCATGCGCTCCAGATCGCCTTCTACCCGGCGGCGCTGATCGCGCACGCTGATCGCCGTTCTGTAGTCGTGTGTCTCGGCCAGTTTTTTCTCCAGTGCAGTCAACTCCAAGAGATGCTTTTTGAGTGGAGCCAGGCTGGACTCGATCAGCGACCTCTGAAACTGAAGTTGGGCCGCATCCAGGGTCTGTCTTGGCGCGCTGTCGGCAGCAGAAAGCCGCGCGCTGGCTGCCATGACAGTCAGCCCGAAGAGGGCAGAGATAAACGTCGCGATTTTCACGAATTAAAGAGTCGTGATGCTACTCGCCACGCTCATTTGAACAAGATTTTTCCTGAGCTCTTTTGCAGAATCGTCCGCAATCCAGGGAATCTTCAGCGCCGCAGTGCCAGCACTAGATTGTTATAGGCTAGCCTTAGCGCCTCCAGATCCGCTAGGCTTGGAGGATCTGAAAAACCAGTGTCTAGCGTGCTGACGCTGTTGGTGTTACTGCTGGTGCCATTGATGGCGCTGTCTAGCTGAGCTTGGCTGATCTCCCCAGGAGCACCATCGCTGCCGTTAAGGCCATCGTTTCCGCGTGGGATTCCGAAGGTGAAGCGCACGTTGCTGCCATCAAAGCTGGTCTGCACTGTCGCCGGTTCACCGGGATTCAGCGTGCCCACGCCATCCACCACCGCTTGGGCAAACGGTGGGCCTTGCGGACCTGGACCACCGTCACTGCCGCTGCCGCCTTGCGGGCCTTGACCGCCATCGTTCCCTCGTGGGATAGCGAAGTTAAAGCGCACGTTACTGCCATCAAAGCTCACACTCACCGTGGCGTTGTCACCGGGTGGCAGCGTATTCACCCCATCCACCACTGCCTGGGCAAAAGGGGGACCCTGAGCACCCATCATCCCCTGAGTGCCCTCGGCGCCCTGCGGCAGGTCAAAAGTGAAGTGCAGGCTGTTGCCGATCACGCTGACACTCGCATTTGCCGGACTGCCCTGCGGCAGTGTATTCGTGCTGTCCACCTGCGCGGCATTGATGGCGGGCACAGCGTCGATTAGGGCTTTGAGGCCGTTGAGTTGCGCGCGCATCTGTGCGGAAGAACCATGCGTGCCATTGGCGGGTAAGTTTGGATCGAACATGAGAAGAAAGGGTGAATGGTGAAGGAGGAAGGATGAAACGGGAGTCAGGAGTCAGAGGCTCTGTGGCTCCCGTAGAGTGTTGCAGGCTTTCCTGCCTGCATGGTAGCCGCGCCCGCAAGGGCGTGGTCGGATTGCGCTGATTTCAATGAATCCCAAACCTTGCAGCCTGCAAAGGCCGCAACACTCTTCCTGCATCAAAGAAACGTGCTGAAGCACAACCAAGAACCAGGAACCAAGAACACAGCGCGAAGCGCCGCTACCCAAGCTAACTCACCGTCACCTGCACCTCCGGGCTGGGCGCGGCGTTACCGCCGTCGTTAGCAGCCACGACACGCAGCTTCACCACCTGACCTAGCGTGTAGCCTTTCAGCACCATTTCCAGATCCTTGGCATTTACCTTGAGCTGCCATTCCGTGTCCACACCCACGATGAACTGTTCCACGCGGAAGCGGGTCGCGCGGGTGGCATACTCCGTGATCAGTTCGATCTTGCCATTACCCAGGGCCGCAGCGGTGATGCTCTTCACCGGCTCTGGCGCACGCGGATTGGCGGGGATGTTCAGGCCAAAGTCCTCCCAGCGCGGATCATTGCTAGGTAGCAGGATTGTCAGTTCGTCGATCAAGCCGCGCACACGCTTACGCAGCACGTCCACCGCCGCATCACGGGTGCTCAGAGCCGCCGTTAGTTTGCTTTCGGCCTGATCCACCACGCTTTGGGCATCAATGATCGCCGTATGCTGGGTCAGGCACAGTGCGGCGGTCGCACCCATGTCCACACTTTCAGCCGCAGGTTTGGCGGTGAAGTAATTTTTCAGCGCATCCAGCAGCGTCAGGCGGGTGGCATAGTCCTCTGGAATCTTGGTGGACTGGTCAGGGAAACCTGTCGGCTCCCAGTCCGGACTCCAGCGCTGGCCATAGAGCTTGGCCAGCCGCAGCTTGCAGTCTGTCAGCATAGACAGGCCCGCCTTATGGGCACTCTCCAAAGCTTCGTAGGCCGCTGAGCTCTCTTGTTTACGCAGGCCCACCGCTGTCTCAGCGGCGGAAAGCCCTGCATTGGCCGCCAGCATCACAGACTCTGTGTTCTGTTTAATGGTGAGGGGAACTTCATGCATCTTGCAGCCCTTAGCCATTCGCAGGCAGAGGGCGCGTAGGATGTCTGGATCTTCAGGTGTCGGGTTTGAGGCCATAATACGTCGGTTTATTTTCTTGTGCTTTTTTGTCGATACGAGAGTCAGCTCCCCTGGATTATCCCAGGTAAACTGATCCCAAAAAGTTGATTCTGAATCCCAAATCATCGGCGTGGGCGGTAAGCAGGATCGTCGAGAGAGCAGAACCTTCGGCGGGTGCCTACGCGCCTGCGCCTCTTCGTTAAAAAAAGCCGCGTCCGGCAGCCGCACCTCGGGCTCAAATTCTCCAGCCCGAGATTC
>JAPLUM010000259.1 GCA_026397605.1 Verrucomicrobiota bacterium
TGTCGGTGAAGTAGAGATGCATCGGGCCTTCCAGCCACTTCGTGTGCTCAAAATTCCATGAACCGCCGATGACCGACTTGAACCACTCATGATCGCGAGACACCGCCCCTGCATGAATCGTGACCACGCCGCCGCCACGAGCGATGAACTCGAGTAAATTCTTCCGCTCATCGCCGATCTTGATGTTCCCAGCTTCCTGCGCGTGAAGGATCAGCACATCGGTCTTATCGAGCTGCTCCTTGGTGGGGAATTCCATGCCGCCCTCGGCCTTGGCACCGCGTTCATTGAGCAGCGGCACCCATTCCTTCAAAAATTGAGGAAAATCATGTGCGCCAGGGCCATGGGATTTTTTACCAGCGCGAATGAACACACGCAGCGGTTCCACAGCGAAGGACGAATGCGGCATGGCGAATGATGAAGCCAGTGCGAGACAGAGAAGAATGCGTTTCATGATTGGTGATCGAGTTTACGCGATACCAACGACTTTTGTGAAGCGCTTTTACGCACCGAGCACTATCGGGAATGCACATTAAGTTCATACGGGGTAGCCCCGGCATAAACTCAGAGGGTCATCGGACGCATAGCAGCACCTTTTTCCAAACACGCGGGAATGGTGTGCCGGAAATCATCTAAGCTCACAGGCTTGGTTAAGAATGCGTTCATGCCAGCTTCTTTGCACTCCTCTTTAACGCCTGTCAGAGCATGGCCGGTCATGGCAATGATCGCAGGTTGGTTCCTGAGATTGAAGTTTCCTCGGATGCCTTTAGCTGCGTCGATCCCGCCCATGACTGGCATTTGGAGATCCATAAAGATGAGTTCATAGCCACCACTCGACATCATATCGACGGCTTCCTGGCCGTTATTTGCAACATCAATACCTGTGTAGCCTAAGCGCTGCAATAACATCACAGCTATCTTTTGGTTGAGTGGTTGGTCTTCTACTAAAAGAATACGTGCAGGGTGACCTTTCGCAAAGCTATCTCCATTAGCGTTGGCAGCGGCTGCGATGGCGCGATTGGTGGATTGGGAAATATGAGCGTCATGTCCAGCAGCACCAGCGCGGTTTTGAGTGAATTGTTCTGATTGATCGCTTGTGGCTCTTGGTTGTGGCTCAGTAAAAGCAGGTAGGGGACTGGACATTGGTCGCGGCGTCGGCAGCGTCGCCATCATCGGCTGTAAAATAGGCGAACTTGCAGGTCTTAGGCCTGAGGTCTCCCTGTTGCCGACATTACGCGGCATACGAATGATTTCCGCAAGTGAGCGTAGCAGGTCTCGACGCTTTGCTGGTTTGGCCAGCTTAATAAAACGGTTATTGTCTGCTGGCGCATATTGATCACGCAACTTCCACATGGTGTAAGGAAGCAGCATAATAATTGCCGCTCCTTTGGTTGAGGCGGCACTAGTAATCTGCTGTGCTGACTCTGGGCGATGTTCGCTTGCGTCAAAAATAAACACAATCGCATCCTCTAAATCGCGAGCCAACTCGGCTTGAGGTAGATTGACTTTGGTCTGTGCGATGCCTGCTGCACCCCATTGTTGCAGAGTCTGCTGAATGATCTGTTGTGTTGTGGTATGTGGGCTGTGGTAGACAATACGGCGGTCTTTAATCGTGTCTATCCAAGCTAGCTCCTCCTCACGCCCTTCGGTATCAGGGGCGATACGTAGAGGTAATTCAAAGAAGAAATCTGAGCCGCGTCCGGCTTCGCTCACAACGCTGATTTCTCCACCCATGAGACGGCAGAGTTTTTTGCTGATGGCCAGTCCCAAGCCCGTGCCGCCATACTTGCGAGTCGTGCTTGTATCAGCTTGAACAAAGGCCTGAAATAGTCCGCTGATCTTATCTGATGCAATACCGATGCCTGTGTCACGGACTGAAAAGTGTAGATGTGCAATGTCTCCTTCCTTGCTCTTGCGACTCACTTGGCGCGCAAGAATCAAGATCTCGCCCTTCTCCGTAAATTTGATGGCATTACCGACAAGATTTACGAGCACTTGTTTGACACGCTGGAAGTCGCCACGGAAGAGGCGCGGCAAAGCGGCATCGACATGGAAGTTTAACTCAATGCCTTTTTCTGATGCACGGTAGGAGAAGACGTATGCGACTTCTGCGATGAGTTTTTCCATCTCTACTGGTGCATCATCGATTTCCATTTTAGCCGATTCAATTTTCGAGAAATCAAGAATGTCGTTAATCAGGTGCAGTAAAGACTCACCACTGCCGCGGATCATGCGGACAAGTTCCTCTTGTTCGGGATCTAATCCCATCTCGAACAGAAGTGAGGTCGTCCCAATGATGCCGTTCATTGGAGTGCGGATTTCGTGGCTCATATTTGCCAGGAAGTCACCTTTAGCGGCAACGGCAACTTCAGCTTGTTTTTTAGCTGCAAGGAAGTCCGAAAGGGTTTGCTGTCTCTTCGCATCTTCCATCTGAAAGTGTGAAAGGGCAGCGTTGAAGGATTCCTGCAAATAATCAAGATCATCTATGCCTTTGGCTGGCATCCTGTGATTGAGATTGCCTTGACGTAAAGCTTGGAAGCCCTGCATGAGGGCTTTGGTTTTTGAGCTAATCGTGCGGCCAAGAAGAAAAAAACCTAAAACGGCAGGAAGCATGCCGACCATGCATCCAAGTAGCGGAACCATCAGGCGGGGAACACTCAGTAGGTGCTGAATCTGAACCAAGGGTTGACGAGCCAGGAGCACCCCAGTGATTCGACCTTCATCATCAAAAAGAGGCCCCCCCGAGATTAGCCACTCCCCTTCATCCGAAAAACCCGCTTTAAACGAAAGAGGCGGATTACCAATTGCGACGGAAGAACCAGCCATGACGCGATAAATAACGTTGCGATCTTCGCTTGAATCAGGTTCAAGTGGGATCTTGGATAAGGCGGTATCGTGAATAACAATATAAGGCGATTTCGCGATAGCCGAACTGGAGTACAGAGGTGATTTCACCTGTGGGCTAGCAATTTCCAGTCTGAGACCAAGTTCCTGAATCATGGCTGGAACATCGACTGTTTGTAGCCGCATTTTCAGGTTGATCATTGAATCAGTATGAATATTCGTAGTTCCAGACAGCATGGCTGTAGTCAGACCTTGCGTGCTGAGTTCATATTGAGCCGTGCGGATAATTGAGCCCAAATACGAGCGTTGGGACAATCGTAATATCAGAAACTCCTGCCAAATAAAAGCAGCCGCAGTTACGAAGACGCCAATAAGCATGACCATGACACCAAGTGCCATGAATCGGCTAGCTATGGAGAATTGAAACTTCATGCTGATATGCGATCACGAATGATATGCCGGCGCACAACATCACAAAGATGCTCTAGGGCATAGGGTTTTTGAAGCACATCGGCAAAGCCAATTGATTGGCAAAGTTCCCGAGCATCTTCTTGGAAATATCCACTGCAGGCAACGACTGGCAAATCTGGAGATATGGCATGCAACTGTTCTAGAACATCAAAGCCAGACATTCCGCTTGGCATGGTGAGGTCAAGAACGACAGCGTTAATCGTTTGCTCTGTATTCATGCTATCAATAAGCATTTGTATTCCTTGAGCTCCTGATTCAGTTGCAATCGCTTCAAAGTTTTGTGATTGAAGCATCATGCAGGCAAGGCTCAACACGTGGGGTTCATCATCAATGACGCAATTCGTTGCTGATTTCACAGATCTCCATAAGAGCGACACGACCAGCGTAACCTGTGCCATGGCATTCTTTGCACCCTGTCGCGACGAATATCGGGTGAGTTACAGGTTGTGAAATGACGTTTTGTTTGGCCATCATATCCTGTATATCCTGTGGCACAGCCATGGGCTTCTTACAGTAGGTGCAAAGTCTGCGAACAAGTCTTTGGGCTTGTGAAAGGGCCAGTGAGTCTGCGAGAAGATATTTCTCCACACCCATACTCATGAGTCGAGAGACAGCCCTGAGTGAATCGTTTGCATGGAGCGTAGTCAAAACAAGATGTCCGGTAAGAGCGGCGTTCACGGCAGAGTTCGCCGTTTCAGCATCTCGTGATTCACCAATGAGAATAATGTCCGGGTCAGCACGAAGAAGAGCTCGAAGGCCATTAGCGAAGTCTAATCCATAATGGGGATTGATCTGAGTTTGATTAATCCCTTCGATCTCATACTCAATTGGATCTTCAATGGTCTGAATATTTACACTCTCATCATTCACGCTGTTAATGAGAGCGTAGAGGGTAGTCGTCTTCCCCGAACCGGTTGGACCCGTTACCAGGATGAGGCCTTGGTCACGTGACATGGTGCGGTTTAATATGTCCACCTGACGCTGCCCAAGGTTAAAGTCGCTGAGACGCTTCACGCCATCCTGTTTGTCGAGGAAACGCATGATGACTTTTTGAAACTCGCGACGAGTTGGCACTGCTGCAACACGAACATCGACACGCCTATTACCGACGCTGAGGGCAAAGCGACCGTCCTGAGCCTCTTGGCGGCTTTGATTCATGCCCGCATAGTTTTTAATAAGAGCGACGAACCTCTGAAGCATGGCCTCCGGTGCAGTAAGGATCGTCCTCATGTTGCCGTCCATGCGGGCACGGAAGCGCACTAGATTGTAATACTTTTCGAGGTGAAGGTCAGATGCGCGGCAGCGAATGGCCGTAAATAAAGCCCATTGTACAAGTTCTTCAGCACTATGCGTAGGGCTTGCAGGATTGACCCGCGCCATATCGTCTGGATTGATCTCGGTGACACTCTCATTGGCTGAGGCGGTCATATTCGCCTTATCCATCTTGATCACACCGCTGGCATCAAAAGTTGCTCCCGCACGATTGATCGCATCTCGGATGCCCGCTGGATCAGCAAGCACACTGATGACTTTGACTGCTGGATTACCCATGCTCAGCCATTCATCTTCGAAAGCATAATTATCCAGATGCTCGCTAAGCATGAAGATCGCATTTTTTCCAATATGCAAAGGATAGACATTGTGTCTCTCCAGTAGCGGCAAGGGAAAGAAAGTCTGGCGGTGCGCCTCTTGTGCTGAGAAGCAGGGCGTGCTAGAATCCCTGAAGCTTAGTGATTTCTACAGGCTCATAAGGGTAGTTTTCCATTAGCCACTTGAATGCTCCTTCAAGACCCATTTCATCAAATCGAGGAGGGGTGATGGATTCTAACTTATTTTGCTGAGCGATTGGTAGCTGGCCAAGACGCTCAACCAAATCTTTGCGAGTGTTTTGATACTGCTCGGCGCTGATAAGGATGCGAATGGTTAGAAAGCTAGGCACACCCCAAGTATCACCCGCACGTGGGTTGTGATGTGCCATTACCAAGATCGGGCCTAATGTTGTAACAGGTAGCCACGGATCCGCCACATAAGGGACTCGCCCCAGCTTACGGACAATTTTTTCAGCTTCTGGTGTGCAGCTTTCCCGCACTAGATGCACTGGAATGAGCTTATGCTGCAGGGCTAAGCCTTCGATCGAAAGGATTGCAGATTGCTTTGACTCTTTTGTTATTGGAGTCGGACTACTAGCATCCCCAAAGGATTTTGAAGCGAGTTCAGCAGAAGATGTGGTCGTGGCGGACATGAAGTTGCGGGGAGATCTTATTTTCCAAAAACTTTTGAGGGGTCCACCGTGGGTGGATTGCCGCCCATATCAGTTCCATCAAATGGGATTCTGACACCTGTTCCGGCGACTCCTGGTCGCAGAAGCTCGAAACGCTTTCCCATCCAACGCAGGCGGAAGGTTTGACTGTCACTTGAGGGTTTCGGATTATAATTTGGATCGATGAATGGGCTGCCTGTGATGATTTTATCATTGTTTGTGGATCGATGCCGCAACCCCGCTAAGACAGTCAATTCATCACTTGTCGATGCATCCGAGGCAGGCCAGATAATTTCTGAGACATTCGTCATGTATGAATCCAAAGCCTTGTTGACCATTTCCATGCGATTCACTGCTAGACTTTCTTTTGAGCTGTCAAAAGCCCCGTTGATCTGAACCAGGGTGATACCTGCAAGAATCGACAGTATCGAAATGGTCGAGATGAGCTCAGTCAATGAAAAGCCAAGCGTATCCCAGTTTGCGTAACGCACACTTGGATAGTTAGATCGTGGCTTTTTAATGGGTATCATCTAGTAGAAAATCTGGATAGAGTTCGGATCGCGAAGCTCAGTTTTCGTCATTGCAGTGATGCTTCTTGGCAGATTGACAATATAGCCCTGTGGAAAAAAAAGAGCTAAAGAGCTTTCGGAGTAGGCGATGTAAGGCTGGATCAGGATATATCTGCGACTATTCTCCGTGCTGCTAGGTAATGCGGAGCCCCAATTTACAGCAGCTTGGCTACGCCCGACGACTTGCAGATAAGTGGACATTGCCATGTTCAGCGACTCTGCGCGCGCGATGGCAAGATTGCGCTCACTTTCTCCACGCATACGAGTCAATGATGGGATCGCTAAAAATGAAATGATTCCAAGAATGGCCACGCATGCGATCATCTCGACCATCGAAAATCCTCGACGAGTCGATTTTTTTTGAGTTTGAGAGGTAAGAGTCATAATGCTTTTTGTTCTAACATACTTTAGGGTTGAGCTACCATTTCGACCATGGGGAAGCTGCCGGAAGCCCAGTTTGAAAGGACAAGGTATTGCTTGGCTCCTTTGAGTGCCGCAGAGTGCAGCCTTTCGGATGTTTCCTTGTAGGCAAAAAAGTGATCGGCTGTGGTTTGATCCAAATAGCCTTCTTTTTGGTTTGGGTCTGGTGAACTCGGATTCGGAACTAAAAGATTGAATCTGGCTTCAGTCGTAGTCAGTGCATTGTAACTGGCTTGAATGTTGGCAAGGCTTCTCACTTGCGCGGTGGATCCGACCCGCGACTGAGACATTACCCACGAATTTAGAGCCTCTTGAATGACCGCCTGCTGTTGTCTTGCCACAATTCGATTGGCGTCCCTAGACCCATTGGAAATAGCGGTTAAAGCCAACGAGGACATGATTCCGATCACAGCAATCGTGAAAATAGCTTCCACAAATGTGAATCCCACGGTCTTCGTTTGTCTTTTGATCGGCTCAAAAATCATATATGCTGCCAATTAAATCATAATTACCATAATAATCAACTAAAGTTATAGAATATTTATTCCTGAAGCCGGCGCCACTGTTTGGGGTTCGGTGGTCGTTAGAATACGTTGTTGGGTGTTGGGAAGCATTTCTCTTAAATGCCGTGTTAAATCAACCGACTTAGTTGTTATGAAACGAAATTAACCTCATTGTGGGATTCCGCCCATTCAATAATAGAATCCGTAACGGCTTTTGGACAGTTTATGAGAACGAGAAAATAGCCGCCGGATGGAAAGGCTTGTTCTTCAGTTCAATGCATTAAATGCAAATATTCTGCATGGTATCCGTGGATGGCTGAGAACTCTAAACCTTGCTCATGCGTTGGAATCAAACGTTACTAAGCACGGCACATCACAGGTGCCGAGTGCTGATGTGCCGATTCCAGACAGGCCTCGAGCACGCGCTGAGTCAGTAATGAAACCCTGGGCCATTGAGGATCGAGTGTCTTTGAGAGGACCAGTTTGGAGAAAGTTTCAAAGAGTCGGCTTTCTTGAGAGCCAGGGGCGTTATTACTGGGCTCTTGAAGAGATTGCGTTTCCTTGCCCCCTTGCATATCAGCTCGGCAACCATCAATGATAAAGTTGGATTTTGTGAGGCTGTAGGTTGTAAACTCGGAAGAGAAGGGGAGGACAAAGTCGGACACTTGTAACAAGGCATTCTCTCCACTCACCACCGCCCACTGAGCATGAGCGGCCGTGAAGCAGCAATAAAAACTGGCGGAAGCTCCTTTGGCAAAAGATAGCGTGCCAGAAAAAGCCAAGGGTACGGATTGTCCACTCGTGTTCGGCTGAGTTTCGCCGTGAATGCGTCCAGTCACTTCAACTGGGGCTTCTTCATTCATGGCCCAAAGTGTGAAGCGCAGGCAATACCAGCCTAAGTCGCCAAGGCATCCGAGTGGCTCCAGCGCTGACTGTGCGCGGAAGTTGTCTCGTTGAAAGCTATCGTCAGCTTAGAAGCTGAATTGGGTGGCGATGTGTTTCACCTCTCCGACTTCCTCTTTTAGAACCTGATGTAGATGCTCTAAACGCTGGCCATGCATGAACATGACGCCATCCATGAACTGTACGTGGTTTTCTGCACAGACGGCGATGATCTCAGCGACATCCTCAGCCGTGCAGCCGACGGGCTTTTCAACGAGTACATGTTTACCTGCGCGGGCTGCCTTGAGAACCCACTCCTTGCGCAAGGCCGTTGGCAGCGGGATGTAAACGGCATCAATGTCCGGTCGCTCTAAAAGCGCCTCGTAGCTACCCATCGCCTCAGGATTGATGGCGTGCGGTGCACTGGCTTGGCATTCATTCACGAAGATTTTGGCACGATCTAGGTCTCGGCTGGCGACAGCGACTAGGACAGCGTTGTTGGCATCACGAATGGATTGCCAATTTTTCCGAGCAATGAATGCGGCACCTAGGATGCCCCAGCGGCAGGTGGTATGAGTCATGGCTTATTCGCGCGATCCAGGGGTGATTTTAAGTTCCACCGATTTACCTTCACGCAGCACAGTGATGGTCGTCTCTTTGCCTATTTTTAATTCGCCCATGAAACTGGTATAATCATAGATATTTAAGACGTCCTTGCCAGCCAATTTGATGATCACATCTCCGCCTTTGAGGCCCGCTTTTCCGGCTGGACCGATGGCTGAGACGCCGCTGAGTTTCACGCCTTTGATATCACCCTGAGCATAGTCGGGGATAGTGCCGAGGTAGGCTCTCATGCCACCGCGCGTATTTTGATTCTTGGGGGCTTCCATTGCCACATACTCAGGGTTTGTGTCTGCCGTGGCGATTCCCCGTGCAAGTAAGCCCATGAGCTTGGTTATTTTGGTGGCATTGTCATAGTCGATCTTTTCTGCTGTATCACTCGGCATATGATAATCTGCATGACTACCCGTAAAAGCGTTCAGTGTTGGAATGCCGCGCAAATAGAATGTCGTGCTATCGGTTGGCAGGTGGGCGTCATTCTGCGTGGTAATCGGCAGACCGATGGGAGCATTACGTTTTTCGATTTCTTTCGGCCACCAGGTGCTCGAGCCCACGCCTTGCAGAACCAGGGTCTTCTGAAAACGCCCGATCATGTCCATGTTTAAGCAAGCCGCAAACATCCCAGTGAGTTTACCGTTGGGATCACCGCGAAACATCTTGGCCAGAGACTCTACATAATGATTACTGCCGAGCAGCCCGAGTTCCTCGCCAGACCATGCGGCAAAGATGACATCTCGTGTCATCTTCATTTTCCCCTGCTTCTTTTGATCGGCCATCCACTGAGCGATCTCGATCACACCTGCCACACCGCTAGCATTGTCATCGGCACCATGATGGATGCGATCTAGCTCATCTCCCTTAGCTCGTGAATTACTGCCGCCTTTGCTGCCAAGATGATCCACATGCGCGCAGACAATCAGCGGTGCTACATGGGGATCAGGTTTGTCTTTAGCAGGTAGAACACCGAGGACGTTGCGACCTGTTTTCTTTTCCTGCTTGATGTCAATCTGGGCAGCCAGTTTCAGCCCTGTGCAATCAATGCCACCCATGAGGTCTCCTGTATCCAGCTTGTCCTGCAGTTCTTTGATTGTTTTGCCTGCACTTTTCAGCAGGCGATCAGCGACTGCATCCGTTACGCTGATGGCGGCAATGCCTGAACTGGCGAGAGAAGCGTCAAAAGCCATGGGGACAAGCTGTTCGACCACTTTACTGTTTGGACCACTGGCAATGATCAAGCCACGCGCACCTTTCTGTCGCGCGACCAAAGCTTTGTGCCGCAGATTGGCGTAACGGCTTAATTCGTTTCGCCGATCCTGATTCATTCCTTCTGGCAAATATCGCAGTACGAGCACCCACTTATCCTTCACTTCAAGATGAGCATAGCTACTGTAAGGATCTAACTTTTTGCCATCTTTATCCGTGGCCTCATCGGGTGTCTCCACGCCATAGCCTGCAAAGACGATCCCGCTTTCAGCGACGTCTCCCAACTGCGAAAAGGAAAGGGGACGCCAGTCTTTATCGGCTGTTAGGGATTCACTTTGTAGGGTCAGACGGTTGTTATCTCCGAGTGCGACGCCTGCGGTAAATTCAAAAGGTTCAAACCAACCTTCGTCTCCATATTCTTGAAGACCCAGACCTTTGAAAACATCCGCCACATACTGAGTGGCGAGCTTTTCTCCCGGAGTGCCTGTGAGGCGACCATCGATAGCGTCACTGGCAAGATAGGTAACATGTTGGCGAAGGTCTGCTGGATTGATGTCAGCTTGAGTTAGCGCCACATCGGGTGCTTGAGCAGGCTCGTCTGCTTTGATTTGGGTGGCTTTGCCAAGGGCATTCATGGCTGCTTCATGATTCCAGTCGGCTATGAAGATCTGACTTTGATTGTTAGCGGTTCGTCCACTGGTCCAAGAGAGCTTTTTGCCATCTGGAGAAAAGACAGGCAGGCCATCAAAAACATCCGTTGTTGTGATTCTCACTGGCGCGTTGTTTCCATCTGTAGCCACAATGTAGAGCTCAAAATTAGCAAACCCATGTAAGTTGGTGGTGAAGATCAAATACTCACCACTCGGGTGAAAGTAAGGTGCCCAACTCATGGCTCCTAGTTTCGTCACAGGATGGGCGTCACTGCCATCTACATTCATGGTCCACACTTCAGCAACGTCACCTTTGGGCGTGAATCGACGCCAACAGATCTTTTGGCCGTCGGCGCTGAAAAAAGGACCGCCATCGTAGCCGGGCTCAGTGGTCAGTTGCTTCACATTTGATCCATCGGCATCGCTGATGTAGATCTCCATGAAGTATTGTTTGTCGATCTTCAGACGTTCTTCATCTTCCTTGGACAGTGGCTTCTCATCAGCAGCTCGATTGCTGGCGAAGACGAGCTTTTGGCCATCTGGAGACCAGCCGCCTTCCGCGTCGTAACCGCGTGTATGGGTAAGGTTTTTGAGGGATTTGTCTGCCAGGTGATATTCCCAGATGTCGTAATTCTCATCATAATCCCAGGAGTATTTCCGCACACGGCTGGTCTCCCGCTCTTTGTATTCGGCGTCCTGCAGTTCCTTGGACTTTGGGTCGGTGTGTGTGCTGGCAAAAAGCACTCGCTTCCCATCAGGGTGGATCCATGCGCAGGTTGTTTTTCCCATTCCTGGTGAGATTCGCTCCTGATCACCGGTCTCCAGGTCCATGAGGAATATTTGATAGAACGGATTCCCAGGCTCGCGCTCAGACTGAAAGATCATCTTCGTTCCATCTGCGTTAAAATAACCTTCTCCTGCTCGGCGTCCCTCAAAGGTCAGTTGGCGGATGTTTGTCAGATAATCCGCCTCTGTTTGGGCAAAGGTAGCAGTGGTCAGGCAAAGAAAGGCAAGAAGTCGCATGTTGATCAAAGAACATACGCAGCAAGTCGGAACTTGCAGTCAAGACCAAGCTAAAAAGTGACGGTCATTTTGCCGTCAGTGGTTTTGGAGTCATTGAGTAAACCGGAGCGGTTAGGGCCTGCTTGGGCTCTGGTCGTGGCTTTGATTTTACCTCTGGGCTTCGGGATCTATTGCTTTGTGAAGAAGCGTGGGCTGAATTTCTTTTCCGTCCTTGGTCTAGTAGCGGTGATCGTGACAGGTGGATTAGGGCTGCTTAATCTAGATCCGATCTGGTTTGCGATTAAAGAGGCTGCTTTCCCTGTGTTCTTGGGTCTAGCTTTCCCGCTGAGTTTTTATTGGAAAAAGCCTTTGGTGAATGAGTTGCTGCTCAATCCTCAGGTCATCAATCAACCGCTGCTTTTTGGGGCTTTAGATTCTCCACAGAAGCAATTAAACTTTCAGTCGCTCATGGGACGCGCCTCTTGGATGCTGGCAGGGACGATGCTGATGTCCGCGGTCGCAAATGCGCTTCTGGTCTTGTTTTATTTAAAAGGAACCGTGCCTGGAACGGAGGAATATACTCAGGCAATTGGACGGCAAAACTGGGTTGGTTTTATCGTTATCGGCGTGCCGATGGTGGCCGTGACCATGGCTCTACTGTTTTGGCTGTTGAGAAAAATTCAAGGTATCACTGGACTTGAGCGCGATGACCTCATGAATCCTGGCACGACC
This sequence comes from Verrucomicrobiota bacterium, assembly GCA_026397605.1. Taxonomy (GTDB): domain Bacteria; phylum Verrucomicrobiota; class Verrucomicrobiia; order Verrucomicrobiales; family Verrucomicrobiaceae; genus Prosthecobacter. The sequence continues at coordinate 12,155 of JAPLUM010000259.1, forward strand.
GTGCGGCGCAAAGTCGGAGAATAAGAATGGACTGCTATTGTGGGCCTTTCAAATAATCGGTAACACGATTACTGCGAAAGGTGACGCTACCAGCCTTGTATGGAACATACATGACGTTTGGGCCCATGTTTCCCCATCCACCACAGCCAAATCGCCCGTAGCCGCCATATCCCCAGGGCCCGCCACCAAAGCCCATTCCAAACGAGTTGGTGTAAACGGGCTGGCTTCCGATGTAGGTCCATTGCTCGACAGCACTGCCTTTTTGCTTGCCTGTGGCGACTTGATTTGGGCGTCCCCAGGCGAGGAAGACTCCTTCTTTAG
>JAPLUM010000098.1 GCA_026397605.1 Verrucomicrobiota bacterium
AAAAACAACGCGACAAAAAACTTGAAGGTGAGGCGCTCTGGGCTGCGGTCAGTCGCGCTGCGCTGAACTTGGACGAATCGATCACACATCCATAATAATGCTCATACCCGACACATCGAAGTCACTCGAAGAGCTCGATGGAGAAAATTGGGGAGAGCCCAATTATGACTCGCATCTCGTTCTTGAATGTCACCGACTGCATCGGACGCCTTTGTGTGACTTCACCGTAGCTGACTACCGACGCATGATAGGGCAAAGTTTCTGCTTGGAGTTTCTCGCTCCACTAGCCATTCAGCGACTTCAGAAGGAGCCTTTTGCAGAAGGAGAATACTATGAAGGGGATCTACTTTGTGCCTTACTCACTGCAGACCAAAGATTTTGGAGTGCCCACTCTGAATTAAAATGTGAGATGATGAAGTTAGCTCGCCTGGCGGAGGCAAGATTCAATGAACTATCAACCAATGGCGAACGTCGTCACATTATCGAAGCAATTGAGCACTTCGAACGACTCCAATAATTTGCGACCCATCCCGTCTAGTCACCGTTTTTCAGAACCCCATGATAATCTCCACCATTACTCAGCGCCACTTCCCCAAGACGGCAGCATTGGAAAGATGAGGCAAATTCCGATGCCCGACGAGCAGCGAAAAGTATCAGACAAATCGGCTACGCGCTTTTCAGTCTTTGAATGATCGACATTTGTCTCTTGAATCCATACTACGGGCCTTTAGTCTTACCCCATGAAAACGGTTGTACTCGAATACCCTGAATCTTTGCTGGCGGCGCTCAGCACAGATGCGAGTCACTTTGCCCAAGAAACAAAGATGGCTGCGGCCATGAAGCTTTTCGAACGCGGTCGTTTCTCAAGCGGACAGGCTGCAAATTTTGCGGGAGTCAGCCGGGCAAAATTTCTTATTAGCTGCGGCGAATGGGGCGTGAGCAGTTTGGGTCCTTGGGATGAAGAAGAGATCGAACGCGAATTTAATACTCTATTGCCTGGTCGTCCATGAGCGTGATCGTTTGCAATGCCGGCCCACTCATTGCCCTCTCAGGTGTTGGCGAGGTTGAGTTGCTTCGAGACTTGTTTGGCGCGGTGTATGTGGCCGAAGAGGTAAAGTGCGAAGTCGAATTGGGTGGGGCATTAGGTGTCGGAATGAATTTGTTTCGTGAGCATGCATGGCTGCGAGTCACTCCCACCGCATCTAAGGTGAATCCTATGTTAGCCTCTTTGCTCGATGCAGGAGAGGCCGCAACAATCACATTGGCGCATGAAATGAATGCATCGCTGGTCCTTTTAGATGAGGCCAAAGGCCGTAAAATAGCAGGCGATGTCTATCACCTGCCAGTCATCGGCACTGGGCGCGTTTTGGTGGAGGCTAAGAAACGCGGGCTGATTTCTGCTGTAAAGCCGCTGCTCGATGAAATGCGCTCTAGAGGCTACTGGATCAATACCGCTGTATATGGAAAGATTTTAGACATGGCGGACGAACCTTACTCAACTTGAGAGAAGAACGGGCTATCAGCTGTTATTCATTTTGCACCCCATGAACACCTCAAACATCACACGCCGCCATTTCTTCCAAGACTGCGCTGTCGGCACAGGAAAGATCGCTTTGGCTTCGCTGCTGGCGGAATCGGCTTATGGATCGAGCAAGAGCCCGAATGTGGCTGCGGCTCCGCATTCAGCACCGAAGGCGAAGGCGGTCATTCATTTATTCATGGCGGGTGCACCATCGCAGTTGGAGCTTTTTGATAACAAGCCGCTGCTGACCAAATTTGAGGGTAAGCCGATCCCGCCTTCAATCATTGGCGGACAGCGCTATGCGTTCATCCGGCCTGATGCAGCGGTCTTAGGGCCGCGATTCAAGTTCGCCAAGCATGGCCAGAGTGGCTTGGAGCTTTCTGAGATGTTGCCGCATTTGGCATCAGTGGTTGATGATATCGCCATCATCAAATCCTGCCGCACGACGCAGTTCAATCACGCGCCGGCACAAATTTTCATGAACACGGGCTTCTCGCAGCCCGGCCGTCCGAGCATGGGCTCGTGGATCACTTATGGTCTCGGCTCGGAGTCGCGTGATCTGCCGTCCTTTGTCGTGATGAGTACTGGCAGTGGCATCAGTGGTGGGGCGGCGTGTTGGGGGAGCGGTTTCCTGCCCAGCATCTATTCAGGCACACGCTTCCGTAACACCGGCGACCCCATTTTAAATGTAAGCACGCCACAAGGGATCGAAACTGGCACGCAGCGCGATACCATCGACCTTATCAATGCAATGAATCATCGCCGACTCAAACTCGATGGCGACAGCGAGACGGCGACGCGGATTGCAAACTACGAAATGGCTTATCGTCTGCAAAGCTCGGCGCCTGAGCTAATGGACCTCACCAGTGAAGATAAGACGACACTGGAAATGTATGGCTGCGATCCTAAAGTGCCGTCCTTTGCCCGTGCCTGCCTGCTTGCGAGGCGCATGGTCGAGCGTGGCGTCCGCTTCATCAATATCTACAACGAAGGCTGGGACGCGCACAGCGATGTCGCGGGCAATGTGACGAAGAATTGCGGCATCACGGATCAGGCCAGCGCTGCCCTCATCAAGGATCTCAAACGGCGTGGCATGCTCGATGACACACTGGTCGTCTGGGGTGGCGAGTTCGGTCGCACGCCGATGGTCGAGGCCAGTGTGTCACTCGGCCGCAGCATGGGCCGCGATCATCATCCGCAGGCCTTTAGCATGTGGATGGCTGGTGGCGGCATCAAAGGTGGCGTCAGTGTCGGAGCCACGGACGACATGGGCTTCAACATCGTCGAAGACGAAGTCCACGTGGCTGACCTGCAAGCGACCATCCTGCACTGTCTAGGTATCGACCACGAGCATCTCACTTTCCGCAGCGCTGGGCTGGATTTCAAACTTACCGGTGTGGAGCCGTGCAAGGTGGTGCAGAAGATTTTGGCATGATCCAAGCCACTATCATCCAAGACCATCGTGTTGCTTCAGGTCTCAATGGCAATCCGCGCTTTCCTGGCGGGACGATGCGGATGCAGTTGCCGTTCTTTCGCGAGTTGGGACTCGATTTGAGCTGCTATCACCTCGGCACGCTGAATGTGAGCATCGCGCCGATGAGTTATCGCGTGGTGCAGCCGAAATGGACCTTTCGCTCATTAAAATGGCATCCCACGGAGCCCGCAGAAGATTTCTCGTTCTTCGATGTGATCGTTCATCGCGATGATGCGGCACCAGTGTGTGGCTTGATCTACTTTCCGCATCCAGAGACAAAGCCTGAGCATTTTCAGAAGCCGGATGTGCTGGAGCTGCTGTTGCCGTGGACGGAAGGTTTGGGCTATGGCACGAAAATACGGCTGGAAGTGCCAGAGGGACAGATGAGGATCAAATCATGAGAACCATCATCATCCTCTTTCATCTGATCGTGTGCTGCGCATTCGCCGAAACACAAACAGACATCGAATATGCGCGTGTCGGCGATCACTCACTCAAACTGGACCTTTACACACCCAAAACTGCCAATCCTCCGCTGCTCGTCTATGTTCACGGCGGTGCCTGGCGGGCAGGTTCAAAGTCAGATGTGCCGATTTTAAAAGTGCTGAACCACGATTTCGCGATTGCAAGCGTGGACTACCGGCTCTCCACCCAAGCTGTGTTTCCTGCACAGATTCATGACATCAAGGCAGCTATTCGTTTCCTGCGTGCGAAGTCTGAGCTGTATCACCTTAACACCTCACGCATTGGCATCATTGGCTCGTCGGCAGGAGGACATTTGGCGGCGCTGGTGGGTGTGACGAATGGCCACAAGGAACTCGAAGGTGTTATCGGCGATTGTTTGAGTCAAAGCAGCAATGTTAAGTGCATCTTGAGTCTTTATGGTGCCTCAAACTTGCAGACGATCTTGTCTCAGAGCACCGAGTTTGGCCTGAAGATGCGCATTCCAGCTCTGCAACTTCTGCTTGGCGGGCAGCCTACCGAAAAGCCAGATCTGGCCAAACTTGCGAGCCCTCTAGCACATCTCGATAAACAGGATCCTCCGCTGCTTTTGATCCACGGCGATGCTGACCCGCAGATGCCCCCAGCGCAGTCGCAGGAATTTGCCAAGGCTTATCAGGCTTTAAAATTACCCATGGAATACATCGTGATGCCAGAAGGCAAACACGGAGGTCCTGAATTTTATGATGCAGAGAGGACAGCCATCCTTGCCAGATTTTTTCAAATGCATCTACTCGGAAAGTGACGCTATTTTGAGGGCAGCACCACACGGATCATCCCAGCGCCATGCTCCGTATTATAGGGCATGACGATCTTTTGACCTGCAATTTCAACGGTCACTTCGTACAAGCCGCGATGACCGCGAGCATGAAAGGTGCCGTCAATATCCGTCTGTCCACTGACTTGGGTGCGCCAAAGCTTGCAGACTAGGTCACGCCAGACCTTGCCATTGGGTTTTTCCGACCAATCCGTGCGCCAGAGTGCGGTTTCAGGCTTCCAGCCTGCGCCTTCCCAGAAGACCCAGAGCATCATGGCACTGTAGGCAGGATGGCTGTAGGCCATGATGAGCGTATCTCTTAGCCAATCGGCCTGGAGTTCTTCGTCGCCATTGGTGATCACATCAAATTCCGTGAGCTCCAAATGGGGCACAAGCGCTGCAAAGCGGTCACTGATACGCAGCATCTCAGGACCACCTGGTAAATGGCTACTGTGGAAGTGCGCTTGATTGCCAATGCCATCTGGACGGACGCCTTTTGCGATCAGACCTTTGATGCAATCATAGAATTCATCCTGCTGGCGCCCTTCACGAAATACCTGATCCTCATTGATCCAAAGCGGCACACCTGTGCGAGCCCGAGCGGCTTTAAAGACATCTGCATAAAGCTCTGGGCCAACGACCTGATCCACTGTGCGGCGAGGGCTTTCCCAACCGACAGGATGATTCACGGCATCCCATTCATCCACCAGACCCGCGGCTCCATGAATCACTGCATTCGTGTGCGTCATGATCTTTTCTCGGATGGCCGCAGGTTGATCCTTGAGCTTCTCAGACCAATCGTCCCACGGTCCCCAGCAGAGATAATGACCGCGCGTTTTCATGCCACGCTCTTTCGCCCAAGCCAGAGCACCGAGTGTCCACTCCTGACGATAATCCTTGCGGTCATTTGAGGCCCCATTTGTCCAGGCAAAGGGCTTCAGATCATTTTCTAACACGATGGCGCTAAAATTCTCTTCGACCAATGCACGATACTTGGCGGACGTCTCATCGGTGCCCATGATGTACTTGGCCTTAACCGCTGTGCCGAAGCCAAAGCTATGCTGCTTTAAGACCAGACTGACCTTTGCTTCCGGCTGAGGTTTGCCTTGAGCATCGACCACTTCGACAGTGATGTCTGTCGTGCGGATTTTCTCAATGCGAGCCAGCGCTTCTTTCCGCCAGTGAGCATCGGCTTCGCGGCCTGGATAATGAATCACTGGGCGCGGCAGTTTGGTGAGGTCAAAAGCTGAACCGTAGTTTAGCAATCGCACATTGGAGACTTCCAAGGTCTGCTTTTTGCCGCCCAGCATGAGGCTAGCATGAGTGATCCCTGGCTTGGAATCAGCACTGGCAGGAAAGGGCACAAATAGGGTCTGCCATTCACTGGAGATGTCCACCGCATCCTGGCCAAGCTTCACATAGTTGGGTGGATTCTTCACCTCAACCACGGCGTGGACGCGGCCTTTATCATCAGCAGAAGAACCTTTTAAACAGCGGGCCTCAAATACCATTAATAGACGATCCCCGCTCTTCACCTCGCCATCGAGGTTGGTGCTGAGTTGCACTTGATACAGACTTGCTTTGTCATCAAAAACCTCAACCCGCCAGCCTTTGCCCTGTGGACCAAAGTCGGCACGCTCACTTTTGCAGATTAGCTTTTTGTTGGGTACCTTGACAGATCCTTGCCAATCGGCGGGCAATAGGTCTTTTCCACCCTCAGGAAGACTGGCTGCATGAGCAGAAAAAGAAAGGGCTACTAAAAAGAGGCGGCGAAACATGGCCCGCAGAGTAAGTTGCGATTCAAGCTCGTAAAGTGAAGCTTTGATGTTTGGATCTTCTTTGAAGATCGAGGCCTTCAGAGGTGGCTGCGACATACAAATGCAGCTACGATTTAGCTGGATGATCCAAGCAAACCCATTTGACCAAACGCATCACTTCACAGCGACCTTGTTTCAGACGAGTGGCAAAGGTGGTTGGACATTTGTGCCGATTCCACCCGAACTCGCTCCACCTGTCACAGGTTCCTGGGGCATGACGCCAGTGATTGCTAGTGTAGATGGTAAGACATGGAAGACCACTGTTTGGAAAGATAAAACTCAGCGCAGTCTGCTGCCTGTGCCAAAGAAGATCAGAGGTCGTAAGGGCGATGGCGATAGTGTCAGCATTACGCTACAGATGGACCGTGAACGCGCATTGGGGCCGATCCATCCACTGGAGTGAACTACAGCACTCGCTGCCACTCTTTGGCAATAATGTGATACTGCTCTTTGGCATTCTTTAGCACCGTCGGAGCCATGTAGATCCAGGCTGGCAGAATGCCCCAAGCGAATACAAGGCAAATGAGGCCATTGGTTAAGGCCCGCTTCCAAAGCATGAGAATGCCCAAAAGAGAAATGACGCAAGCTGCCGCAATCACGACGTGCCAATGCCATTTTTCTAAGCCCGTGGGCGCTGCGACAAAGACCATGGCAAGCACAACCAGCAAGGTCGCCCACTTGTAGCAGCGTCGCACAAACTCGCGCTCCGCTTCCCAGGCCTGACGCTCAGCCTCGCGCTCGCGATCTGTCGGACGATTCGAAAAGAGGAAGCCAGGGTCATTAAAACTCATATTCGTTTCTTTGAAGCAGGCTAATCGTGATCACAAGCAAAGAGGCATGAGATTTGTCATCTCATGCCTCCGGTTGGTTGGAATAAAGAATCGATTAAAGACCTTCAGCGCGTTTGGCTGGTTGCGGATTTTCTTTCCCCTCACGCGCATCGTCTGGTCGGCGATCTCCGCTATGTGGCATCTCTTGATCACTGCGCATCGTGTTACGGATCTCAGCCATCTCACGCAGTTTAGTCTGATAGGGCTCTGGCACAGCGGCACGCTCCTGATCATTGTTCACAGGCCAGCTTTTTTCTTCACCCTCTTTAGGCTTCACGGTAAAGATTTGCTTTCCGTCATTCCGACGCAGGCTGTAGATGCCCGTGTCGTCACTGCGGGTGACATTAGCACTCTCATGGGACTCCCGATGTTCAAAGCGATGTTCTTCACCTTTGCTGCCGCCATCAGGTGGGCCAGATTGGCGTCCATCTCCGTCTCGTGGTCCACGTTCATCAGATCGGCGGTCATTCCCCTTGCTACCAGGACCTTCAAACATGGGAGGTTGCGGCATGGGTCCACGATTCCAACTGCGGCTCCAATCTTGAATACGTTCTTGATACTCACGTGAACGGCGCTGGAAGTCTTCAGCTGAATCGCGCCACTGCTCTGTGTTTCCCCACTCGCCACCACGCATCCCCTGAAAGCCAGGCATAAATCCACGCGAGCGATCCTGATTCACGGCCATCATACGCTCACCGATCTTGATGGTGATCTGCTTGGCCTGGCCACCGGAGATGATGCTAAGAGATACGGCTTCATCTTTCTTTTTAGTCCTCACCAGCGTTTGCAGTTGCTCCATATTGACAAGCTTTTGATCTTCAAAAGTCACCAGCACATCATGCTCTTTCAGTCCTGCTTCCTTAGCCAGACACCAAGGTAGGCCGTGGGCTTTTCCTCAGGTGAATGGGGGCTATGCGGACGCTCCGGTTGAGCAGGAGTGTGTGGCCGTTTCACCTCTTCAGGCGTCACCGGCGGCGTGGGTTTATCTTGAGCGCCGGCTGGTAGATTGAGCAATGCCAGTAGGCCGCTCATAAGCAGGAGAGTTGTGGTTCGGATTTTCATGATGTTAACAATGAGTTTTATTGAAAAGAAACTGGCAGGATCACACTGTCCTCACGTGGCATCTCGACCGTGATCTGCGCTCCGTCCCGTGGGTCTATCCAGGCATGACGCTCCATGGAAACAAGCCGCACATGCTGCTCAGGCAGACGCGATACATCGTTGTATTGAATCCCCTCATCCTGGGCCTCCATCACCTCGCGGATCGTGCTCATCGGCATCACCGAAGGAGCTTGGGACAAAGCTGGGCTGCCTGTAGTCACCGAGCTGGCAGGGACGGCGCTCATCACCAGCACCGCAGCAGCAGCCCCGAGAGAGGTCCACATCACTGGGGCAAACCAACCTAAGTTTGGAGCCTTTTTTGGTGTGCGCGCCCAGCTCAAGTCTTGTTCAAGTTCACGATCCACACTTTCCGTTAATGCCACACTAGGCATCGCTGGAGAAAGGGATTTAAATAGAGATTCAATGTCTTGGTCGTTCATGGCTAGGCCTCTTGGGCAGAGTTAAAGTTGAGTATGTTCAGGGGTGCTTGATGAGTCTCTGGGATGAGCTCGTTCTTCATGGGAGCTAGCTGTTTTTGCAGTGCATTCAGTGCATAGCGGTAGCGCCCAGAGACTGTATTGATGGAGATACCCATGGCTGTGGCGATCTCCTGAAAAGTAAGCCCTCCCCAAAGCTTCAGCGTGACGACCTCCCGCTGCTCTTCAGACAGTTTTGACAAAGCATCCGTCACAATGGCAGCCGTCTCTTTGGTCTCTGGAGATGGATCAAAGATCGGTGCATTCTCTGATTTGAGCGTGATTTCAGAGGCTTGTTCACGTTTGGACCTGCCACATCATCGGCATCCGCCGCGCTCGGAGTGAGCTGGCGTGCGTAGAGAACCAGCTTCGGTGAGATCTGGTCAAAGCACTGTTTCCAATTGAAGGCGGCAGACATGGGGAAAGCGTTAGACAATGACTTAACGTCGAGTGACTGAAAATTTGTGTGTCATCCTTTAGAAAATGTTCTTCATTGTCCCGTCATGAATTATCCCCTGTCCTTCCGATTCAAACTCCTTGCGCTTTCCCCTCAGATTTACATCCAGGATTCTACTGGCAAATCAGTCTGTTATGTGAAGCAGAAGCTCTTTCGCCTAAAAGAAAAGGTCGAGGTCTTTTCTGACGATACCCAGCAGAATTTAATCAGCACCATCAGTGCTGACCGAATCCTCGACTGGTCAGCACGTTACACCTTTCGCGATGCCGCAGGAAATGAGCTAGGTGCCGTGGGTCGCCGAGGGATGCGTAGCCTCTGGAGTGCGCACTATGACATCTTCAGCCCCGGCTCCACCACCCCAGCTTTTTCAATCCGTGAGGAAAACCCGATGGCCAAGCTCCTTGATACCTTCCTTGGTCAAATACCAATCATCGGGATGTTCACAGGATTTTTCTTTCATCCACGCTTTCTCACCACCCGCGCCGATGGTTCACCCATCATGCGCCTCACCAAGCAATCCGCACTTTTTGAAGGTAAATTCCAGCTGGATCAAATCACTCCTGTGACTGAAGGCGAAGAAACCGCCATCATCCTAGCCTATCTCATGATGAATCTGCTGGAGAGGAGCCGTGGTTAATCATCCCATGAAAATTGTTCTACTCGACGCCCATACCGCCAACCCAGGAGATGTCTCGTGGGCACCGCTGGAAACAATCGCCCCTTGCGAAATCTACCCACGCACACCATTGGCTGAAACCATCGCCCGCTGCGCGGATGCGGAGATCGTCATCACCAATAAGGCTGTGATGAATCGTGAGATCATCTCCGCGCTGCCAAAGCTCAAATACATCGGTGTTACTGCCACTGGCTATAACATTGTCGATGTGATCGCCGCGAAAGAGCACGGCATCACCGTCACTAATGTCCCTGGTTACAGCTCACCTGCCGTAGCGCAGCTTGTTTTTTCCCTACTGCTGGAACTAACCAATCATGTCGGGCATCATGCTCAAACGGTGAGTTCGGGTCGCTGGGAAAGCTGCCCTGATTTTTGCTACTGGGATCATCCCATCATCGAGCTCAGTGGACGGACTCTCGGCATCATCGGCTATGGAGACATCGGCAGTGCTGTGGCCCGCATTGCGGTAGCCTTTGGCATGAAAGTACTGGCCAGCAAGCGTGATTGGAAGTCCCCACCGCCAGAAGGCGTGACGGCCGCCAGCATCGACGAAATCTTTGCTCAAAGTGACGCCATCTCTCTGCACTGTCCTTTAACAGATGCAACAAAGCACCTCGTCTGTGACCGCACGCTGGTCCTGATGAAGCCCAGCGCTTTCTTGATCAATACAGGCCGCGGCCCACTCATTGATGAAGCTGCTCTAGCTCGCGCTCTGAATGAAAGCCGCATTGCTGGGGCTGGGCTGGACGTACTTTCCGTCGAGCCGCCAAAAGACGGCAACCCACTCATTGGAGCCAAAAACTGCGTCATCACACCCCACATCGGCTGGGCCAGTTATGAAGCACGCCTGCGCCTCATTGACTTCACTGCGGCTAATCTGAATGCCTACCTCGCTGGCAAACCCATGAACGTCGTGAGTTAGTGTTCGATTGGGCCAAGAAGTTGACGATGGTTTACGGTTGTTGACCGTTGTTTACGATTGTTTGGATTCAGTACAACAACGGTAAACAACCTTCAACGGTGCAGAGCACCCTTCAGCATTCGTCAACCATTCCGAGCTTTTATCCCAGAGCCGCAGTGGCTTCCTTTCCATCAATGACCTTTTGGCTAGGCTCGCGGATCTCATGGACAATGCCCACGAGTTTCAGGAGGCGCAGCACATAATAAGTTGGGTCGATTTCCCACCAAAAGAAGCCTTGGCGGGCACAGTGCGGATAGTAATGGTGATTATTGTGCCAGCCTTCACCGAGCGTCAGGATTGCTAGAATGAAGCTGTTTTTGCTCGACTCACCTGTTTCGTATCGTGTGCTGCCGAGCAGGTGACAAAAGCTATTGATGGCAAAAGTTGTATGATAGAGGATCACCGTACTCAAGCAGAATCCCCAGAGGAAACCGGGTAGGCCCGCGATCAAATAACACGCCAGACCTGTCACGGCAGGCGGAATAAAGTGGTAACGATCGATGAAGACCAACTCTGGAAACTTGGTCAAATCCTTCACCTTCTTCTCATCATAAGCATAGTAATCAGGGGAAAGAATCCAGCCAATGTGCGCCCAATAAAACCCCTGCTGTTTTACCGAATGAACATCCTCTTCCTGGTCGGAGTGCTGGTGGTGATGGCGATGATGAGCCGCCCACCAAAGAGCACCTTTCTGAGCTGACATACCACCGAGAAAAGCGAGGACAAACTGGAACCATCGCGACGTTTTAAAGGAACGATGGGAAAAGTAACGATGATACCCACCCGTGATGCCAAACTTACGCACCACAAACAATCCCACACAGAGGAGAATACAGGCCAAATCAGGCTTCACAAAAAAAGCAGCAACAGCCGCCAAATGAATAGCAAAGAAGAGAGTCGAGCCGACAGAGGGTTTAAAAGCTGGGTGAGTCACGGTAGGAGGAAAAAGCGCCTTTACATGCCAGTAATACGCAGAAAATCAACCTTTGGATTCAGAGGACATTTCCTGCTAGTCAAACCATCTGACAATGTTGTTACAGAAAACGCAGCAGCACCTTCACGCAGCCCAGTAAAAAACTTTGATGCCTAATTTAGAGATCCATAAAAAACCTTTACAGCCACGCCCATATCCCCAACCTCAATCCTGATTTATTATTCACTCCATGAAGCGCAGCTCCTTAAAATTCACACTCGCATTTCTTAGCCTTGCGACACTGTTGCTGAGTGGTTTTGCTCAGGCTCAGCTTGGCATCTCACCATCCATGAACTCTCAGTTCCTCACCGAACTGCGTGCGCGCTCGCCGAAATACGCAAATGAAGGTCGGGATGTTTTAGGCGCGGATCGTCAAAAATTAGATGAAGGCCGTGCGCTCTCTCGGCCTGAACTATTCAGCTTAACCAATCAATACACTCAACGTCTATCTGCCGACATCACTGGCTTTAACAGCCAGTATCAGATGGGTCGAAAATATCTCTCTCCCTTTTACCATGGTGTCTTAGCCCTGGAGGAAGATGCCAGCGACACGTCAGCCTTCAAAAGCCACTTTGATCTGCAACAGACCTTCGAATACAACTCCGCAGTTAATTTCGGCAAAGGTGGGTTCATCCTTTCCCCCATGCTGCTGGCAGATGTGAGTTATCAGATCTCACCCAATCAAAGCCTGAGCTTTAAAGGTGGCATTGGCCTGAGCTGGATCAGCGATAACGACGGCGTTTATGGATCTGATTTCACCAATGAGTTTTTTCTCAATGTGCTACCTGGCACCAGTTTGGCGTATGATCTGGAACTCGGCGCACTGCATGTTACAGTGTATGATCGAGTCAGCGTCAAACCCCGCGTGGGTATGTTACAGAATGATGCGGGTATCGCTGGAACTCTGGCTCTGACGGATCAGCTGAGCTGGACAGTGAATTACAATTTCTCGAAGACTTACGACATCGACGGCAGACAAGGATTCTACGATGCCGCGGGTAGCTTTGTGCGCGAATACGCTGGAGGCTACGATGCGGACATCCACAGTGTCTCTTCCATGATAGCATTTGAAAGTAAGGGATCCTGGAGCGCTGGGCTTGAAGGTGCTCTTAACTGGTATGAGCCAGATAATCCCGCAGAAGCCAATAACGGCATTTTCAACGGTATTCCAATTGGTGGAGCTTTCTTTCAGAGAGTCATCATCCCTCAGGCGAAACCTGCTTTTATAGCCAGCGCAGGGACCTTTGTGCAGTTGATGGTCAACAAAAACATCCGCCTGCGTGTCGCTGCGGGCTTCCAATATCAGTCCTTTAGTGGACCGTTCCAAAATCTTCAACGCGTTAACTTTGAAACCAGTCAACCCTACTATTCCGTCAGCCTCAGTCAAAAAATCAATGATCAGACCAGTCAGGAATTATCTGCTGGATATGAAACCAATCTGCAACGGGCCTTGAACAACGTAAGCTCTCATTTCGTCAACTACGGCATCACCCGCCAAGTCTGGAAGGGCGGTCAACTGACCGGCAGTGCCTATTTTGAATACAGTGATTCGATTGAAACCATCTTTGCACAGAACAACACATCTTATGGATTCGATCTGCATTTATCTCAGCATCTCACAGAAAAACTTTCAGCCTTTGTATCTTACGGTTACAGCAACATAGACTACAAAAATCTCGGTAACTTTTTTTGGGACACTTTAACGGAGAATTACACACAACACATGGCAGGCTTCTCCTTAGCCTATGCCTTTTCCGCCAAAACACAGGCACAGCTTGGCTGGCAGGGCTTTTATAATGATGGCGATTTTCAATCGTCTCTGGATTATCACCGTGTGCGCTGAGCATGCGCTTGCAGTTTTAGCACCAAAACGTCGATGAAAAAGGCTTTACAGACAGACGCATCGCCCCAATCTCGACCTCATCTTTAGATAATCATTCAAACCATGAAGCATCGTCTCCTAAAACTCAGCCTTTTGGCTCTTAGCCTTGCCTTAACCACTGGTGAATTAGCGCAGGCTCAAAGTGGCATCTCACCGTCCATGAACTCACAGTTCCTCAATGAACTGCGTGCGCGGTCACCAAAACATGCGGAAGAGGGACGGGATGAGCTAGGCAGTGATCGGCTGGCTTTGGATAAGGGCCGTGCGCTTTCACGGCCTGAGCTGTTTAGTTCGACCAATCAAGAGAATCAGCGTCTGGTGGGTGATATCACAGGCTTTAATAGCCAATATCAGATGGGCAGGAAATTCTTGACTCCCTTTTACAATGGAGTCGTGGGGCTAGAAGACGATGTCAGCAACAAGTCGGCCTTTAAAAGCAACTTCGCACTACAGCAGACCTTTGAATACAACTCCCGAGTCAACTTCGGCAAAGGTGGAGTCATCTTTTCACCCATGGTCCTGGCTGATGTGAGCTATCAGATCTCACCCAATCAAAGTCTGAGTTTCAAAGGTGGGATCGGCCTGAGCTGGATCAGTGGCAATGATCACATTGATGGCTCTTATTTCTCCGATGAGTTCCTGCTCAACGTGCTGCCAGGCACCAGCTTGGTGTATTATCTGGAACTCGGTGCTCTGCACGTCACAGCGTATGATCGAGTCAGTGTGAAACAGTTTGTCGGTATGCTACAAAACGATTTAGGAATTGCTGGAACACTGGAGCTGACAGAGCAGCTCAGCTGGACGGTGAATTACAATTTCTCAAAGACCTACGACATCGATGGCAATTATGGAGGGCGCTATTCACGCGGCTTCAATGCAGACATCCACACCGTCTCTTCCATGTTGGCTTTTCAAAGCAAAGGATCATGGAGTGCAGGGCTTGAAGGATCTCTGAACTGGTATCGCCCAGAAGATAACCCAACCGATCTTTCCCCTGGTGGCTACATCATCCCCCAGGCCGAAGATGGTTTCCTGGCAAGCGCAGGGGCTTTTGTCCAGATCATGATCAACAAGGACACTCGCCTACGCGTCGCGGCAGGTTACCAGCACCAGTCCTTTGACGGCCCAGATCAGGCAATCAATTTTCTTCCATTCCTCTACGCTCCCGCAACGAGCCCTGACATCAATCAACCCTACTATTCCGTCAGTCTGAGCCAAAAGATCAGCGAGAGCCTGAGCCACGAATTATCCCTGGGTTATGAAACCAATCTGCAAAGGGCCTTTAACATTGTCAGTGCTCACTTCATCAACTATGGCATTACGAGCCAGGTATGGAAAGGCGGTCAACTGACTGGCAGCGCCTACTATGAATATGCTGACTATGCTGAGGCCGTTTATCCGCTCGACTTGACGTCTTACGGTCTGGATCTGCATTTTTCCCAACGCCTGACCGACAAGCTTTCTGCCTCTGCTGCTTACAGCTTTAGTTATGGCCGCTACAAAGGTCTGAGCACCTTCGATTATTCACCCCTGAACGTAAATTACAGACAAAACATGGCTGGTCTCTCTCTGGACTACGCCATCTCGACCAAAACATTGGCTCAGCTTAGCTGGCAGGGTTTCTACAACAACGGTGCCTTCCAGGGCACGACCGATCACCATCGTGTAGCCCTCAGTTTGCGCGTGCAGTTTTAAGTGGGCGCTTCCATCTTTTACTGACTCAGACGCTTGAATAGCTTGGCCACTCCTTCAGGAGAGCGGCAGGCGATGGCGGCTTCGGCTAGGATCATGGCGACATCGAGCCGTGAGATTTTGATGCCTTTTTGCAGGTCTTCCCAGCTGGAAGATTGCATGCGAGTCAAAGTTTTGGCTCCCAGGAGCAAGGGCAAGGCGGTCGCATAGCGTAGTTTTCCATCGGCCACGTGCTGTACGTAGTGGAGTCCGCACTCAAGATGCTCGCGGCATTTGACCAACCACTGATTCCAGGTGGGTTGCAGGATGCGTGGGTTTGCCTGAACCTGATCGGAACTGTGCCCCGGCAGGTAGCAGCGTCCGTCACCGAGATCTTCACCGATATCACGCAGGATGTTGATGAGTTGCAGGCCTTTGCCGAGGCCTGCACCCCAGGACTTCATCTGTGCCACCGTGACCGCTGGATCAAGCGAAGAGGGCTTTTCCAAAGCGCACATTTCAGTCCAAAACTCACCGACGCAGCCAGCGACCAGCCAAGTGTATTCGTCCAATTCATCTGCGTTTTGCAGACAGCGCAGAGTGCCATCACTGGGGAAGCGCTGAATGTCCAGTGTTTGGCCGTGGATGATGCGCTCTAAAACTTGCTGGATGGCTTTGAGCGAGGCCCCCTGCATGGTCCGCAGCCAACTCAGGCCTTCTTCAAAGCGCTGCATGAGGCGGCGCTCGGCTTCATCACTTTGGTTTTGGACAAAGTCTCTAGCGATGATTTCTGCAAGTGCCTGCTGCTGGGATGCATCAGGCTGCTGAATGAGTTCGTGGTATTGACTGAGGCAACTCAGGCGCAGCTCGGCAGGGACGGCAGCCGTGTCGGCGATGGTATCTGCGGTGCGCGCTAGAAGATAGGCCAGCGAGAGCGGCTCGCGCAGTTCTTTGGGCAGTGCTTTCAGCGTCAGATAAAAGGAGCGTGAGACACTGGCCAAAAGTTGGCCACCGAGTTCGCGTTCGTGATGAGATTCTGGTTCAGACATGAATTAGAGTTTCAGAGCTAGCTGAGCCGCCGCCTGCCCTGTTGCCATGCAGGTGCCCATGACACGCACGGAGGCTAGGGCCTCATGATCAGCCGATAGACAGCGGCCCGCGAAGAAGAGTCCTGGGTAGCGACTGTTCTTCAAGCAGCCTGCGGGGATGCCAGCGGGCTGAGCTTGGTCAAAGTAACGGAACTTGGGGCCGCGCGCATTTTCTCGTTTCTCCATGGGCCAGCCGGCTAGGGCGATCTCATTTTCGAAGCGTTTATTGGCAGCCAATTCGTCGCCTGTGAGGGTTTCATCGCCAATGTAGCGGGCGGTTTCGCGGATACCGGCCTGCGCAGGAAACTGCGGTGGCGGGCAGTGCTGGAAGTCAGCATGATGCTCACGCAAATAGCGCCAGAGGCTCATGGCTGTGCTTCGCCCCGTAGTTTCCACTTCAGCTCTTTTGGTTGGGTCAAATGGGTCCCACTGTCCCTGACCAGCTTCCAGGTCGATGGTCATGAACATTTCCTGTGCAAAGGTGGAGTCACGAAAAGCCGCTCCCATAGCTGATTCGGGCAACGCTTTGGAGCGGATGCCTTTAAAGATAAGCGCACTCATGGCAAGCCGCCAGCCTTCGTCATGCTCACCTGTGACGTGCGGCAGGGAACAGACATAGGCAGGGCGGTAAAGCCGCTCGGGGGGAGCGATGGTCCATAGCTCGGGACTCAACCAGCGCGCACCAGTGGCATCTCCGGTGGTATCGATCAAAGCTCTAGATCGATGCAGCTGCGATACCCCGCGCGAGTGCGTGGTCACTTGCCAGCCGGAGGAAGTTTGCAGCAGGCCGGTCCACTCGCTGCCACTTTGGCGTGTAAGATTAGACTCCGCTGAGCAGAGGTCATCGGCGATGCTGGCATACAGACTAGGATGCTGACGCAGCACATAGACACGCCCCATGAGGTCTGGTGCTGCCTGGCCTGTCTGAGTCATCATGGCCTGCCCGATCTCCTGCGGGATACCTGCATTGAGCCAAGCCCAGGGCGCGCTGGAGTCTGGATGAAAGAGACCGCAAAAGGTGTGAACCAGCGCATTGGTGCCCATTCCACCGAGCTTTGTTTGCCGTTCAATGAGTAGCGTCCTAGCACCTCCACGCGCAGCGGTGAGCGCAGCGGCTAGGCCTGCACTTCCTCCTCCAGCGACGATGATGTCCCATTCTTCTGTCATAGATCTCTGCCATTAGGCTGGGTTTGCTCTGTGGCAAGTTGGATGAATTTTTGTACTTTCCACTTTCGACAGACAAGGTCTAATAAACAATCCATGCCTGCCCCTTTTCACGCCTTTAGCCCGAGCCATCAGACTGTCCTTTGGCTGGCCTTGATTTCGTTAATCTTGCTGGCGGTTGCTCGATGGAAGTCACCCCTATTGGCCATGAGAATGGAGCGGATTCTCGGCACAGCTCTGTTGCTGACTTGGCCGTTGGCTCTGCTCTCTCACTGGCAGGCAGGCACCCTGGAGTGGGCCAATGCCTTACCCTATCACTTTTGTGACATCGCCGCAGTGAGCGGAGGCATCGCTCTTTGGACGCGACATCGCACAGCTGCTGAAATCGTGTATTTTTTTGGTTTGGCAGGGACTTTACAGGGATTAATCACACCAAATCTGAAGGTGGATTTTCCAGATCCGCGCTTCTTTGCCTTCTTCATTCTTCATGCCGGAGTCGTCGTCACCGCGCTGCATGTGGTCACTTCCATGCGCTGCCCACCGCGCTCTGGGGCTATTCTGCGGATGTTCGGTGTGACGATGACGTATGCCTTTTCAGCAGCTTTATTGAATAAGCTACTGAACACAAATTACGGCTTTCTTTGTCACAAGCCAGATCAGGCTAGCCTCATGGATAGCCTGGGAGCCTGGCCATGGTACATCGGCAGTATGATTCTGCTCTGCATGACACTTTATTCACTACTGTATCTGCCGTTTTACATCACCCAGATGCGATCAAACAAAAGCGTTTAAACTAGCCTTGGTTGGCATTACCAGCTCCGGCGATCTTTGAGCGCATGTCCGTATCAGCCGTGATGTTCTTGTAGCGTGCAAAGTCCATGATGCCGAGATTGCCACTGCGGAAGGCTTCTGCCATAGCCAGCGGGATCTGAGCTTCAGACTCCACGACTCGGGCGCGCATTTCCTGAGTGCGGGCGGCCATTTCCTGCTCCACGGCCACAGCTGCGGCACGACGCACTTCAGCGTTGGCTTGGGCGATCTTTTTGTCCGTTTCAGCCTGCTCAGCCTGAAGTTTAGCACCGACGTTTTCACCCACATCAATATCGGCGATATCGATGGAAAGGATTTCAAACGCCGTGCCTGCGTCCACGCCTTTGTGAAGCACGAGCTTGGAGATACTATCTGGATTCTCCAGCACGTCCTTGTAGGAAGCGGAGGAGCCGATGCAGGTGACGATGCCTTCACCGACACGAGCGACGACGGTTTCCTCTGTGGCACCACCGATGAAGCGGTCCAAGTTGGTGCGTACCGTCACACGGGCACGGACTCGGAGAGAAATGCCATCTTTAGCCACAGCATCGATCTTTCCACCACGCCCCATGTCCGGGTGCGGGCAGTCGATGACTTTCGGATTGATGCTGGTGCGAACGGCTTCCAACACTGTTTTTGAGGTACCTTTGCAAGCAAGGTCAATGGCACAGGCGCGATTGAAGTCCAATGGGATACCAGCCTTATCTGCAGCGATAAGGGAAAGCACCACATGGGAAACGGCACCACCTGCCAGGTAATGAGCCTCAAGCTGATCCGTATTGATCGGGATACCTGCCTTAGCAGCTGTGATCCGGGTATCGACGATTAGCGCATTGGGCACGCCCCGCAGATACATGGCCAGCAGATTGACGATGCTCACCGGTGCGTTGGAGATGCGAGCACGCAGCCAGAGATTGAAAAATTTGGCGATGATTAAAAAAATGATCAGCGCTACAACGATTGCAGCACCCCAAAGAAAAAGTTCCAGCGTTGACATAGTATGTAAGTTAGACTGTTGAGTTCTCCAGACGACACCACTTTTTCACCAAAAGGAAACAGCAAAACGAAGAGATTTTAATTAAACCTCTCGACTCAATCAGCCTCCCAATGCTCGCCAATTCCATGTCTTCAGGCACTTGCGTTTATGGGTCAAAGGACCGATGGCAAGTGGCCAACCATGCCAAACCACTCCGCTGATTCTCACCGCATCGACCTGCGTCGGGGATCGCTGTGGATGCTCGGGTCGCTGGTCGGATTCACCGTCATGGCGCTGCTCATCAAGCATCTCGGTGCGGCACGTGGGGTGAGTGCTTGGTGGGCGCTGCTGTTTCGTGCTGGCGTTGGGCTGGGGTTGGTTTGGCTGCTCTATGCGCCGCGCGGACAGGTGAGCTTTAAACGGGCGCTAACTGGGCGGATGCTGGTTTCTCGTGGCGTGATGGGGGCCTTTGGCACAGCCGCGTATTACATAACGCTGCCGATTCTAGGAGCAGGAAAGGCGACGCTGATCGGCAACACTTGGGTCATTTGGGCGGCTCTTCTCGCTGTGCCAATTTTGGGCGAAACCCTGACGCTCAGAAAAGTCGCAGGCATGATTCTAGCAGTCGCTGGCATCGTCTTCATCACTGGCCTTCAGGGCGGAGACTTAAGCCTGTTTGGTAAGTTTGAAGTCATGGCCATTGCGGGTGCTTTCATCTCGGCGGGTGTGGTGGTCGTGATTCGGCAACTGACGCGAACAGAGACTAGCGGAACCATTTTTGCCAGTCAGTGCATCTACACAGGACTGCTCGCCCTGCCTTTTTGTGTGACGACTTCGGTTCCAGGCTTGATGGATCTCGGACTGCTTATCTTGGCAGCCGTCATGGCAGCCTGGGGACAGATTGGCATGACGGAAGGTTTCCGCTATTTGCCAGTAAGCATTGGCGGCGCATTTCAGATTTTATTGCCTCTCTGCATCACGGTATTTGGCTGGCTCTTTTTAGCGGAGACTTTCACTCAGGCTCAGGTCATTGGCGCGCTTTTGATTTTGGCGGGTTGCTATGGCGTGATTGTCCAAAGCAAACGTTAGTGACTGAGATTGTGTTAGAGAGAGCTCCCTGCTATCGTAACTGTTTGCCATGCTTCGAACCTTCCTCTTTCTGCTTATTGCCATGCCTGCTGCTCAGGCGGGGAGCATCGTTTTCAATCGGGACATCCGGCCCATCCTTTCGGACAAATGCTTTCACTGTCATGGCTTTGATGAAAAGGAGCGGAAAGGTGAACTGCGACTGGATCGCCGTGAGCAAGCGCTAAAGCCGTCCGAGTCGGGTGCCACCGCTATTGTTCCTGGAAAACCGGATCTAAGCGAGCTGCTATCACGTGTCACCACCACCAATGCTGATGACTTGATGCCGCCAGCTAAAATGCACAAGCCTGTCTCCAAAGCCGAGGCTGCGCTGCTAAAACAGTGGATCGCTGAGGGCGCAGAATATCAGGGACACTGGGCCTTTGAACCAGTCGCTGAAACCAAGCAGAGTGGAACCAAAGTGATCGAGACACTGCTCGAAGAGCGACTCAACAAAGAAGCTCTGTCGTTTTCCGCTGAGGCTGATGCAGCCACGCTCATCCGTCGAGTGACCCTGGATCTGACTGGCCTACCACCCACACCGGAGGAGGTGCAGGCACTGGTTTCCGGCAAGACGACGTATGAGTCTGCCGTGGATCGTTTATTAACCTCAGAGGCCTATGGTGAAAACATGGCGCGTGAGTGGCTGGACTTTGCTCGTTACGCCGACAGCAACGGTTTCCAGACAGATAGCAGTCGTAGCATGTGGCCTTGGCGGGACTGGGTAATCGGCGCGTTTAATCAAAACATGCCCTTTGATCAATTC
>JAPLUM010000894.1 GCA_026397605.1 Verrucomicrobiota bacterium
CTTTCAGAGATGCCACGCCGCACCTCGTCGCCATGATGTCGCCTGCGGATCAGACCTGGGGCGCGGAGAGAAAAGGTCGTTGGTTGGATGTCACCGTGGCGCAGCGGCTGAACCTGAAGATCCTGCCACCTGCCCCGCCCGAAGTCCCTCAGGAACCCGCCGACCCTTTTGCCCCGGTGGATCCCTTGGCCCCAATCTATGCCCGGCACAGCCAGCCGCCCCTTCTCGTCCTTGGCATCGCGCTGGATCAGGAGAAAGCGCAGGCCTTGCTGGCCGCACGCCAGCCGGGAAAGGATGAATCGCTACTTCGCAACCTAGTGGCGCAGGTAAAGCAGGGCCAGGCCCATGTGGTCACCTGCGCTCTTTCGGCCAATGCAGTCAACCGCAGGGTTCAGAACAGCACTCGACATCACGCCTTTCCCGTCGAGATGCCAAGCATTCCCTCAGCCTGGAGTGAAAGGCCCGTTGGCACCAGCTTCGAGCAGGAGAGAGAAGACTTTTCGCTGTCCCAGGATCTGGCTCCTCCCGCCCGAACCGAGTGGAAACTCGCCCGCGATGTGCCCGAGGCCATCATGTGGGAACCGCGTTTTCGGAAGCTCTCCTTAAACACTCAAAGCCGTGCCTTCGTCGCCTCTGGCACTCACTTAGTTGCTGTCGCTGATATTCCTGAGGTGATGTCCGCCAGCGATCTGCCGGCGGATGAAACCGTACTCCTTTTCACCCACCGACCTGCCAGCGGAACCACGCCCAAAGCCACCCAAGCTGATTATGAAATCGAAGCTCTAATCTTCGAGATTCCCGCTTCAGAGTCGGAGGAATGGCAGGAGGTGAAGTCCGACAATTTCGCCTCTTTTACTCAGCAGCGATTGAAAAACGGCAGCGCCAAACTCAAGGCACACGCCATGCTGCGCCAGCAGCCTGTCTCCGAAGGCCGCCTGCAAGTGACAGAGGATTACATGACCGCCACCGAGTTTGATCCCCCGGAGCCCGAGGCCCCCTTCCGCATGAGGCCCACCGCACTGGAGACACTTCCCGTCGGCCTGCATTTCGAGAGTCATCTCAGCGAAGAGATCGATGGCATCGCCAATGCAAAAATCACTCTCCGACTCTCCACTGCCAAACCCATCGAGCCCGGCCTGGAGGAGACCCTCAAAATCGCCGCCAGCGGCAAAGAAAACTATCCCGGCGCAAAACACGAGTTTGATGAATGGCGCGTTGACCCTGTCCGCCTCGCCAATGGCAGCGTCCACTGTCTTGGCCTCCCCCATGTCTTCGGCGGCAGCGGCACGACCACACGCATCGCCTTTGTTCGATGCAGTCATTAACGAATTGCAGCCAACTTCTGCCTTTTTTCTCTCGATGGACCACAGAGGGACCGACGCTTTATCACAAGGATGGACCCTTTATCACAAGGATACAGTTTCAGCTGAAATGCGACAGCAGCCCGCGCGTTTGTATAGCCTGCTTTATCAAGCTCTAACCCGATGCAAAACCGATTCACTCTCTTCTTCACCGCCCTGTTGCTTGCACCGCTGGCTGCGCTCCACGCCGCAGACTTCCGGCTCGCCTCGGCGCTTTCGGATCACATGGTGCTTCAGCGTGAAAAGCCCGTCGCGGTGTGGGGTTGGGCGGATGCAGGCGAGACAGTAACAGTTGCCTTTGCGGGTCAATCGAAGTCCGCCACGGCGGGCACGGATGGCAAATGGTCGCTCAAGCTGGATGCGCTCGCTGCGAGCACTGAATCTCGAACACTCATCGTCACGGGGAAGGATGGGCACAAGGTCGAGGTGCAGGATGTGCTTGTGGGGGAGGTGTGGCTCGGTTCCGGGCAGTCAAACATGGCGATGACTGTGGCAGGTTGTTATCACTTCGATGCTGAGAAGGCGTCAGCGAAGTATCCGCTGATCCGCCATTTCCGCGAAAGCTCTGGCCCGTCCGAGATGCCGCAGGCCGAGGGCAAGGGCGCATGGCAAATTTGCACGCCAGAGAATGTCGGCGGCTTCTCTGCGGCGCTGTATTTCTTTGGTCGTGAGATCCACAAAGAAGTCGGCGTGCCCGTCGGCCTCATCAACACTTCCGTCGGTGGCACGCCCATTGAGTCCTGGGTCGCCGCTGAGGTGCAGTCCTCCGATCCTGAGACGAAGGCGAACTACGACACGCGGCTGGAAACTTTTTTGAAATTCGATCCTGTGCAGGCTCCCGCTTTGCATCAAAAGCAGATCGCCATCTGGAAAAAGGCGTCTGAGAAGGCCAAAGCCGAAGGTAAGCCCTTCGTCACTCCAGCGCCAAAAGATCCGCTGGCGATGTGGAAGCTCAAAGGTGGCCCCAGCGGTCTCTACAATGGCAAAGTCGTCAACCTCGTGCCCTACACCCTGAGCGGTATGCTTTGGTATCAAGGCGAAGGCAACGCCGGCAGTAACGCTGGCCTCTACCACAAGCAGCTCACGCAGCTCGTCACGAGCTGGCGCACGCTTTGGCAGGACGAGGTGCCCTTCGCGTGGGTGCAACTCCCGAACTACACCTCGCCCGGTGAAGGCTGGCCGCGTATGCGTGAATCTATGCTGAAAACGCTCGCTCTGCCAAAGACAGGCATGGCCATCACCATCGACCTCGGCGATGCGAAGGACATTCATCCGAAGAACAAGCAAGGCGTCGGCAAGCGCCTCTCCTACTGGGCTCTGGGCACCGTCTATGGCAAAAACGTCCCCGCCATCAGCGGTCCGCTGCCCGCAGGCTCGACCATCAGCGGCAATGCGATCACCGTTTCATTCAAGCGCACGAACGGCGGCCTGAAATCCATCACCGGCGGCCCGCTCACCGGCTTCCAGATTGCTGGTGCCGATCAGCAGTGGAAGCCCGCCGAAGCCAAGATCGTCGGTGAGACGGTCGTCGTCAGCAACGCTGAGGTAGCGCAACCCGTCGCCGTTCGTTACGCTTGGAAAGACTGGCCCGACTACAGCCTCGCGAATGGCGTAGGCTTGCCTGCATCGCCCTTCCGCACGGATGACTGGCCGGTGCCCACAGCGAAAAAGTAAGTGCTCCCAGTTTCCGCACGTTTTGGGATGATCCAAGTGTCATGCCTCATGACGCAACTTAGACCGTTTTTTAAAACATATGAATATCCGCATCCAGTCTTCCCAATACTTTCTCATCGCATTGCTGCTCACGCCGCTGGCCGCACTCCACGCCGCCGACACGGCCAAGCCGAAACCCAATCTCCTCATCATCTACGCCGATGACCTCGGCTATGGCGATGTGCAGTGCTACAATCCCGAGCGCGGGAAGATCCCCACGCCGCACATCGACAAACTCGCGTCGCAAGGCATGCGCTTCACGGATGGTCACTCGTCCTCCGGCGTCTGCTCGCCCTCGCGCTACACCTTGCTCACGGGTCGCTATCATTGGCGCACGCGGTTGCAGTCGGGCATCGTTCCGTTGTGGGGCGCTCCCTTGATCGCGCCTGACCGCGTGACCGTCGGCACACTGGCGAAACAACACGGCTACCGCACCGCCTGCATTGGCAAATGGCATCTCGGCTGGGAGTGGCCCATCCCGGCGGACCGCGAGACCTTGTTCAAAGCAAAATCGAAAGGCGAAGCGACCGCCAGCGAAGCACAGCGTGCGGTCTGGCAGGAGGTCTTTTCCCAGCCCATCGGCGGCGGCCCTACCACGCGTGGCTTTGACCTCTACTTCGGCACTGATGTGCCGAATCACCCGCCATTTTGTTTCATCGAGAACAATCGCAGCGTCGGCATCCCCAGCGAGTTTCTAACCGCTCGCCTCGTGGGCAACAATCAAGCCAGCCTGCCCGGCCCCGCGCTGGCAGACTGGACCCTTGAACCCATCCTGCCCGCGCTCGGCGACCGCGCCGCAGCCTTCATCACCGACTCCGTGAAGAAGCCAGAGCCTTTCCTGCTCTACCTGCCACTCACCTCCCCCCACACGCCGCTGTCAGTGAATGAGGCATGGAAAGGCAAAAGCGGACTCAATCTCTACGCCGACTTCGTCATGGAGACCGATGCCGTGATCGGTCGCGTCCTTGAGGCGCTGGAGAAGAGCGGCGCGGCAGACAACACGCTCGTCCTTTTCAGCGCCGATAACGGATGCGCACCCTACATCGGCATCTCCGATCTGGAGAAGATGGGTCATTACCCGAGTGGCCCCCTGCGAGGTTCCAAGGCCGACGCCTGGGAAGGCGGGCATCGTGTACCCTTCATCGTGCGCTGGCCTGGCCAGGTGAAAGCTGGAAGCGTTTGCGGCCAACTCGTGCAGCAGTCCGATCTCATGGCCACCTTCGCCGAGGTGCTCGGTGCCCAGCTGCCAGCCAACGTCGGAGAAGATAGCGTCAGCCTCGTGCCCCTGCTTAAAGGTGGCGACCAACCCGTGCGCAATAATGCCGTGAGCGCCTCCATCAATGGCGTGCCTGCCGTGCGCAGCGGCACCTGGAAATACATCCCCGCGCCAGGCTCTGGCGGCTGGGGCAAAGGTGGTGATCAATCCCAGCCCGTGCAACTCTACAACCTCGCCGAAGACCTCGGCGAAACCAAAAACCTCGCCGCCGCCATGCCGGAAAAAGTCACGGAAATGAAAGCGCTGCTGGAAAAGCTGGTCACCGAAGGCCGCAGCACACCCGGCGCAGCGCAGAACACCGACGACGCAGAGACACGCTACCCCGCCAAGCCAGCAACCGCTCCCACCAAGAAGAAAGCACCATGAAACTCACCGCAATACTCCTCGCCCTCGCCTTGGGCACCGCCCCACTCATCGGCGCAGATGCGCCGGTAAAGGCGGAACAAACCAAAGCCGAAAAACCAGCACCCGAGTTTCGGAAATACGAACTACCCGTCGAGCCTGATGAAAACGTCTCGTATGGACCGCATCGCATGCAGGTCATCTACTTCTGGCGGGCGAAGGCCGACCAGCCCACGCCGCTGCTCGTTTACATTCATGGCGGAGGCTGGCAGGGCGGCGACCGTTCTGTGGCTCGAAGCATGATTCTACCAGCGCTGGAGGCCGGCATCTCGGTGGCGTCCGTGGAATACCGCACCATCAAAGACTCCACAGCTGACGGACTCGTGCCGCCCGTGAAGGGACCGATGCTCGATTGCGCCCGCGCCGTCCAGTTCTGCCGCAGCAAGGCCAAGGACTGGAACCTCGACAAAACCAAGATTGCCCTCTCCGGCGGCTCCGCTGGTGCCTGCACGAGCCTATGGCTAGCCTTTCACGATGATTTGGCCGATCCCACCAGCGCCGACCCCATCGCCCGCGAATCCACCCGCGTGCTCTGCGCCGCTGTCTCCGGTGCCCAGACCACGCTCGACCCTCACCAGATGCGCGAATGGACACCCAACAGCAAATACGGCTCCCACGCCTTCGGCATCGTGTGGGACGCGAAGAAGAAGATCGGCTCCTTCCAGATGTTCTACGACGCCCGTGAACGCCTCCTGCCCTGGATCAAAGAATACTCGCCCTACGAACTCGTCACCCGCGATGACCCACCCGTTGGCCTCTTCTACAGCACCCCGCCCAATCTCGGCCATGACGAAAAAGACCCCACCCACACCGCCAACTTCGGCGTGAAGCTCAAAGAACACTGCGACACCAACCAAGTCCCCTGCGAACTCGTCTATCCCGGTGCCCCCAACGTGAAGCACGCCACCGACAGCGACTACATCAAGGCCCACCTGCGCCCCGAACTAAAGTGACGACTCACTCACCACCAACGCACACACCATGAAACTAAGCTCACTCCTCAGCTACGTCACCGCGCTCCTGTCGCTAACCCTCCTGCTTCCTTCAATCGCCCGAGCCGAGGGCGACGATGGCAAGCTGCGCATCATCGTCTTCGGCGCGCATCCTGATGATGCACAATACACTTCCGGCGGCACGGCGGCGAAGTGGATCAAACTCGGTCATCATGTGAAGCTCGTGTCGGTGACCAATGGCGACATCGGCCACTGGCAGTCGGCGGGTGGACCGCTGGCGCAGCGTCGGCTCGCCGAGGTGAAGAAGGCGGATGCCCTCATCGGCGCAGAGACGCAGGTGCTCGACATCCACGATGGCGAACTGATGCCTTCGCTGGAGAACCGCCAGAAGATCATTCGCATCATCCGCGAGTGGCGTGCGGACATCGTCATCGCGCATCGTCCGTGGGACTATCATCCCGACCACCGCTATGTCGGCGTGCTCATCCAGGATGCGGCCTTCATGGTCACCGTGCCCTATGTGTGCAGCGATGTGCCACCCTTGAAGAAGAACCCGCTCTTTCTCTATTCGAGCGATGGCTTCCAGAAACCCTATCCCTTCAAGGCAGACATCATCGTCTTCGGCGCGCATCCTGATGATGCACAATACACTTCCGGCGGCACGGCGGCGAAGTGGATCAAACTCGGTCATCATGTGAAGCTCGTGTCGGTGACCAATGGCGACATCG
>JAPLUM010000141.1 GCA_026397605.1 Verrucomicrobiota bacterium
AGTCCATGAAGGATGAAGTGAAACCCATGGTCGCAACCAAGGATACAGCCGCAGAAAACAAACTTCCTAAACGTTGCCTAAACCGACAAAACGCGGCTGGAATTGTCCCATTTTTCAGTCAACCCAAGACACCGTTCCTTTGCCGCCAAGTTAGCAGTCATTTTGGCCCAGTAAGCCTCGCAATGTCATGATCCAAGAAGCGATGAAAGCAGTAGATCTTAATGTGAGCTATGCAGAGCGAAGCCATCTTTGGAGAATGCTGGGAGCTAAATTCACGGTATCTTAGCGTCAACTCTCATCGATTTCAAAAAACCACTCTTACCATGGCGTCACCCTTACAAACCCCAGGCGTATATATCAACGAAGTCAATGCCTTCCCAAATTCCGTGGTGCCTGTGGCAACTGCGGTGCCTGTCTTCATCGGCTACACGATGCGGGCGGACTACAAGGGCAAGTCCTATCTGAATCAGGCCGTGGAGATCAATTCTTTGCAGGACTTCATGACCTTTTTCGGAGTCATGACCGGAACACCGCCTGGTCCGGCAGCTGATATGCAGCAGTATGCACCCATCTACCACATCATTCCTTCTTCAGGAGAAGGTGATGTGACGATTGGAGGCAAGCCGCTGGATTTACTGCCTGACCCCACCACCATCTACTACTTGTACAACAGCATCAAACTGTTCTACCAAAATGGAGGCAGCACAGCCTTCATCGTCTCCGTGGGCTTGATACCGCCCAGCGCCGCAACGAGTAAGCCAATGGCAGCTGACACTCCGCTGGTAAACCCTAACGTCGTTTACAGCGATCTTTACAGGGGCCTGCAACTATCTGGCCAGGAGTCCGCCATTACCATGATTGTCATTCCAGACGCGGTCCTGCTAAAGCAGGCCGACTATGCCACGCTCATGCAGAATATCCTGCAACAATGCGGTTTGGACTCACCTGATTGCTGCGCACCTGGCAGCCGCGTGGGACTTCTCGACATCTACGGGGGGGAATCCCCCGACCCTGAACTCTGGCACCAGCCAGGCGGAGAGATCGAAACCTTCCGCACCGATGTAGGAATGAACGACCTCAAATACGGAATCGCCTATTATCCGTTTTTGAAGACGACTATGGTGCAAGATACAGACATCAATTTCATCAACATGGGAGGAGGCAAAGAGTTGGCGGCAGTGCTGCCAGATGCCAACGTCGAACCAGTCAAAACGATCTTGGGTCAGATCCTGACTCCACCTGCCACCAATCCACCGAGCCCGCTGCAGCTGGAAAATGCCCTCCTGGGTGCCAGTGCTAGCTACAGTCAACTGCATGATCACGTGCTGGAAAAAATCAACACGCTGCCACCCAGTGGGGCCATGGCAGGACTCATCACCATGGTGGACAATAGCATCGGCGTCTGGCGCGCACCGGCTAATTTTAGCCTGACCGCTGTGAACGACACCACGCTGAAAATCACCGACTCCAGCCAGGGGCCGCTCAATGTGGATGCCGTCACTGGCAAATCCATCAATGCCATCCGGCTGAAACCAGGATTTGGAGTGATGGTCTGGGGAGCGCGCACTTTGGATGGCAATAGTGATGACTGGCGTTACGTCAATGTCCGCCGCACGATGATTTTCATCGAGCAGTCGCTCAAACTGGCCATGCAATCCTACGTCTTCCTGCCGAATGTGGACAGCACTTGGTCACTGGTTCAAAGCATGGTCACGAGCTTCCTCACCTCTCTATGGTCGCAGGGCTGCTTGGCGGGTTCCTCGGCTTCGGCTTCCTTTAAGGTCGCCATCGGGCTGACCGTGCAAGTGGCGGTGTCTCACCCAGCGGAATTCATCACCATCACGATCTCCCAGCAGGCGCAGAGCTAAACCGCCCTTCATTTCCCGTTCAACAATCTTAACTTTAGAAAGAGACTTCTTTTATGCCCGACGACGGATCAGCCCAAAGCACGACGATATGGCCACTACCAGCCTTCCATTTCGAGGTCACCATCGGCGCTGCCGGCGCACTCAAAGGCTCATTCTCGGAGGTAACCGGATTGAACTCAGAAACGCAGGTGATCGAGTACCGACACGGTAACAGCCCCATCTATTCACCCATCAAGATGCCCGGCATCACTAAGGTGGGAAATGTGACGCTGAAGCGTGGCATCTTCAAAAGTGACAACAGTTTCTGGGACTGGTTCAGCTCCATCCAGCAAAACACGATCAAGCGGCAAAATGTCGTCATTGCCCTGCTGGATGAAAAGAAAGCAACCACAATGCAGTGGACGCTGACCAATGCGTGGCCAACAAAACTCACAGGAGCCGACTTAAAGAGTGATGGCAACGAAGTGGCCGTGAACACGATCGAGCTCGCCTACGAAACGCTCAGTATTACGAACAAATAGAGCGAGCCAGTGAAACTCCACCTTGAACTGACATGAGCGCGTCGCCCACATACAATGGACCTAGTCTCTTCTACCCACCGGTGGCGTTCGCCTTCCGCCTGCAAATGGTGGGCGCAGCCTCCCAGGTGGATGAGACCGGCTTTCAGGAGGTTTCCGGCCTGAGCGTGGAAATGGAGACGGAGGCCTACCGTGAAGGCGGGCAAAATCTCTACTCCCACAAACTGCCCAC
>JAPLUM010000436.1 GCA_026397605.1 Verrucomicrobiota bacterium
CTCACGCCAGTGCTCGATCTGATGAAGGAACCAGACATCACCGACGAACGTCTGCGGGCCGCTGTGAATCATCTGTTCGAGTCATTGACCTTTCGTCCGCCAAGCACGGCAGAGTCTGACAACTACCTGCAACTCGTGAAGGACAGCATTGCCAAAGTCGGCAAAAAAGACGGCGTCTTCATGGGCCTGTCCTCCGTGTTTCTCGACCGCGACGCGTTGTTTCGTTCCGAACTCGCCGCCCATGGCAAGCCGGACAAAAACGGACGCGTCATGCTACAGGACTGGGAGCTTGGACTCGCCGTGAATCATGCCCTGCGCTACATCAAGCCCGACGAACCGCTGCGCCAGGCCATTATCGACGGTCGCATGCGGACGCGTGATGACGTGCAGCGCGAGGTGACCCGCATGTTGAACGACGACAGCATCCGCAAGCCACGCCAGATGCAGTTTTTCCGCGACTACTTCGACTACGACCTCGCCGGCTACATTTGCAAAGACAGCAAAGCACTCGCCAGCACCGGCATCACCGGCAGAGACACACAGCACTACGATGCCATGTTTGATGCCACAGCCAGCACGGACCGCCTCATCGAGATAGTCCTGGAGGAAGACAAAAATGTCCTCAAAGAGCTGCTGACCACGCAACGAGTCGTGGCCACCCCAAAGGACAAAACCTACTTCGGCAGACAACTTCCAAACGAAGAGCAAGCCGCCGCAGCAGCATCCCTGACAAAGGAACAAGCCGCCAAAATCCAAGCCCTCGAAACCGAGATCTCCGCCTTGGAGACTAAGTCGAAGGCCACCCCCAATGACAAGGCCACTCAGAAGACTCTCGCTCGACAAAAAAAGCTGCTGGCCGCTGCCAAAACGACCACCAGCACACCCCAGAAACCTCAGAAGCGAGCACCTGCCACGGTTGCAGTGGCCGAGGCCCATCTCGAAGGCCCCGCCACCCAGGCCCGTGTCAGTCGCCCATCTTTTGGCGCAGGCTCCATGAAGCCCGAGCGCATTCTGGCCACCGCGCCGGAAGGTCAACGCCTCGGCATTTTGACCCACCCCGCCTGGCTCGTCTCGCAATCCGATGCCATGGACAATCACGCCATCCATCGCGGCATCTGGATTCGCGAGCGCTTGCTCGGCGGCGGCATTCCCGATGTGCCTATCACCGTCGATGCCCAACTGCCCGCCGAGCCGCAAAACACCCTGCGTGAACGCATGCGCGTGACACGCGAGCAATACTGCTGGACCTGCCACCAAAAGATGGACCCTCTCGGCCTGCCCTTTGAGATGTATAACCACGCCGGCCTCTTCCGCACTACCGAGCTGAACAAGCCCGTGAACACCACCGGCGAAATCATCGCCAGCGGCGATCCCACCCTCGACGGCCCCGTCGCCAACGCGCTCGATATGATCACCAAACTCGCCAACAGCCAACGCGTCGAACAAGTCTTCGTCCGCCACGCCTTCCGCTTCTGGATGGGCCGCAACGAAACCCTCAACGACGCCCCCGTCCTCCAAGCCGCCCACCGTGCCTACCGCGAAAACGGCGGCAGCATGAAGTCCCTCCTTACATCCCTCCTCACCAGCGATGCCTTCCTGTATCGCAAAGTAGAGCGTGGAGCCAATACGGCAGACTCAGGAGAGAAGTAGCGGGCGTGGAGTGATGGAGTGGTGGCGTTTTGCCAGATTTTCATCCCTCCGGTTCTCCGCAACTCCCTTTCCCACGGTCTCCGCTTCTCCCTGTTCTCCAATCCTGTGGACTCCAATCCTGTGGACTAAAGAACAAGTATGTCTGGCGAATCAGCCATAAACGGCTATAATCGGCCAAACAATCAGCCAAACAATCAGCCAAAACAGCCATGTTGCCCCCCGTTTTCAGCATCACGCCCGAGATCCTTCGGCTCATCGCCGAGCTGGACGAGTTCAAAGGGCAGTGGCGCATGATTCGCAGCCTTTCGCCGGAGAAACTCACGTCGTTGCGCAAGGTGGCCACCATCGCGTCGCTGCCTTCGATGCCGATGGCAAAGAGATAGGCATCGTCTTCCAGACCACCTCGCCCTTCGATACCCCGCGCGAGATGGAGTCACTCGTCGCGTGGTTCATCAAGGCCGACCGCGAGCGCTCCCTGCATCCACTGCTGCTCATCGGCAGCTTCATCGTCGTCTTCCTCGCCATCCATCCCTTTCAGGATGGCAATGGCCGCCTCTCCCGCGTGCTCACCACGCTCATGCTGCTCCGCGCCGGTTACGGCCACGTCCCCTTCAGCTCATTGGAGAGCATCATCGAGGCGTCGAAGGAAGGCTACTACCGCGCCCTCCGCCGCACCCAGACCACGCTCAGCTCCAAGAAGCCCGACTGGGAAGCTTGGCTCATCTTCTTCCTCCGCTCCCTCGTGAAGCAAAAAGACGCCCTCGCCAAGAAGATCGCGCTCGAAGACACACAAGCCACCGACCTACACCCGCTCGCCAAGAAGATCGTCGCCCTCCTCCCCGATCACGAAACCCTCACTCTCAGCCAGATCGTGAAGCTCACCAAAGGCAAACCCAGCACCGTGAAGCTGCGACTGAAGGAACTGGTCGAGAAAGGCTACCTCGTGCCGAAGGGACAAGGGCGCGGGGCGCATTATGTGAGGCTTATTATTTTGGCATAACCCGAAAAACTACATTTCCGAACATGGCCGCACCAGAAACCCATCCTCTTGAACACATCGTCACCATTCGGCGTTTGCTGGAGCATTACGAGCAAGGATTCGCTTTCATCAAGGAGCTTGTCCAAAACGCGGATGATGCACTAAAGGAATCACTCCAACCTGGAAGACTGCATCTACAATGGTATAACCCAACAGCAGATGCCGGTTTTGAGAACCCACTGCTGCGTGGACCTGCATTGATCGTAATCAATAATGGTCCCTTTACCATAAGAGACCGCAATGGCCTCATGCGCATGGGAATGGGCAGCAAAGCGGGAGACAGTGATCGTATTGGAAGATTCGGACTTGGAATGAAGGCGGTGTTTCATGTCAGCGAGGCCTTTTTCTTCCTGGAAAGCGAAGGGGAGCAAGAACTACGGGAACTCTTCTGCCCATGGCTGCCGCCACAGTATGAAAGCTGGGCCATCGTCGATGACCATCAGGACTGGAGCCGCATAACCAATGCGGTTAAGGAGATGGCTCCAGATTTCTCAAAATGGTTTGCCGTCTGGATTCCCCTGCGCCGTAAGGAACTGGTGACAAATGACAACCCCATCGTCAACGCTCATCCGGGAGATTCGGAGACCTGCCCAGGTAGCTTGATTCAAGCCTTCAACCATCAAACCCCAAGTTTAGGAGAAGTCCTGATTTTCCTCAGAAATCTCGAAAGAGTGTCCTTTCATGACGGGATGGCCTTGCATGAGTTCATCCATCGCCGCGATGAAAAGCGGGTCTCACCTCAAACGAAATACTACCGCCACGACACCGCAGAAAATGCCGTATTGGTAGAAGGCTGGAAAACAAAACCTGCGTGGCCTAAGGTTTTTGAAATCACTGACACAGGAGAGCGATCTGTGCCGGACAAGGCTAAGTGGGAAGCATCCGTAGCTATATCCGTATCGAAGCCGACTGGCGGCGGCAGTGTGCGGCTTTTCTGGAACGTCTTCCTGCCCGTTGGGAACAAGCCTGCATTTGAGGCAAAGCTTCCTTCGTTGGGCTGGAACCTTAACGTCTTTCTTCACGGATATTTTTTCCTCAGTGAAGACCGAACCACAGTTTATGGAGCTGATGACGGCTTTCAGAGCGCCAGCGACGGCGACCCGAAGGGAATCAAGATTGCGTGGAACAAAGCCCTGGCAACTTCACCCAATGGACTCCTCCCATTGATTCCAAGCGCACTCCAAAGCGCCTTCTCTGGAGAGAACTTTTCTGACGTTCAGATACAGGAGGTTATCGCGTGCTTGACGGGTTCCGGTTGGTTCAAGATTTATCGGAAATATATCTGCCAAACTCACAGCTTCGCCCGCTTGCTAACGAATGAGACGTGGGCTTGGCAGCATTTCGATTCAGGGACGGCCCGACTCGTGTTTCCGAACTTCACCGATCTGAATAATGAGAGCATCGTGAGTTCACTGCTTGGCAGCAGCAGTCTGGATAGAGTTGTTCTTCTCGAGAACAGTGCTGCCTTGTCAGCGGGCGATCTGAAATTAAATTGGACGGAATCTGATTTAAAGTGGTTCTGCGAATCGATTCGGCAAGAAACGCTTAAAAAGGACGCCCCTGCGCGGAAATATGTAACGAAGCTGCTGTCTCGTCTTGAGCAGATCGTTACCAGCAATTCTCAGATTTGGCACAAACTGCCCATTTATGAAGTGGCGTCTATCAATGGAACAAGTTCCGTCGTTTCGGCTAAATCGCTTCAGGATCATGCTTCGAAAAACGTGCTTTTCTCCAATATCGAAGCTGGGCTCAAAAAGTCCTTCAAAGATGCTTGCCCCAATGCCTCGGCGTGGTTTGTCGTGGGATCGGCGCCGCCGGGGATTTCCGCGCAGGCATTCGATACCTGTGCTGTAGCTGCAATGGTGCTTTTACAAGCGAGCTTAGGTGGGGCAAAGAATCGAACCGATTTGATTGGGAAGCTTCTCGCTGACTTGGAGAAACCGAAGGCAAAGTCAGCGATTCGCTATTTAATCCACGGCAATGCGGACAATCGCAAAACCGACGGAAACCTCCTTCTGCGCCTTTCAGGGAACGATGGGGTGTCGAAATGGAACACCGTGATCGAAACCGCGCTGAAACAACGAACCGAGACATGGCGATTGGTGGATGCCACCTTTGCAATTTGGATCAACGATCAGCAGAAGATTTCACTCAACTTGAAAATGTGCGGTGCAGATTCCTTCCGCACTTTGTGCAACGCAACGGATTCAGAAGTCGCAGAGCTTCCACTGGCTCCATTTCACGATTTTCTCGTTACCCACCTTAATGAAGGAACTCACTACGATGCAGATGCCGACAACAAACTGCTCCGCCGCCTGAAAATCCACCGCTATGGAGAGGACTCGTTCACTACCATTGAGGAATCGGTCTGGCTGGCTCCCGAAGTAGGGAAAGAGCCCCCCAAAGAATTGAGGCAGGATTGGAGTCGCCTCTGCCAAAACGCCAAGATCGTTTCGCGTATTCAGGATGATACAGTGGGTTTGCGGCAGCGACAATTATTCAAAGACCGCATCCTTGATTCAAATGGGATCATTCGGCTTGCATGTCAGCAAGCCGAACCCCACCACTTCGCTAGCTTGATTCTTCATTACCTAAATGCAGGAACTCCGACCGCAGAAACCAGTGAGACCCTCAAGAAAGCGTCATGGTTGCCACTGGCGGACGACAAAGCTACTACATTGGAAAATCTGCTCTGGTTAGAGG
>JAPLUM010000717.1 GCA_026397605.1 Verrucomicrobiota bacterium
CTCAGCAGCCAAAAGCGGCTTAGTGGTCAAAATCAAAAGGCAAGCTTAGACCGATGGCACCTGGCGAGACGCTAACTTCCTTTGTCCTCCATTCTTGGATTTAGCACCTGAACCCAAGGAAGCTTGATTGTGGGACGGGGAGTAACTTCGGAGGGTCGTGATGTGAGATTTGGCTGACAGCATATAAGGACAGCAAATTGAGCCTCTTGCAAAACCTCCGATCCAGAACCTAAACCGGAGATAATGAGGAAAGCAGGAATACAGGAATACAGGAAGCCTGATTTTCCTGCATTCCTGCCTTCCTCATCCATTCTAAATGGCTGGTTGCCGGAGGTTTTGCAAGTAGCTCAATTGATTCATTTTTTTGCCCCTATATGCTGTCAGCCTGTTTGGAAGGGCTCGATGGAGCAATCGAGCACCGAAACGCCATGACTTTGAGGGAGGTTAGTCGGTAGGTCGAGAATGGTTGGCGGTGAGAAGGAACGAATGCAGGAAAGAGGTCGTCGCCAGCCTTTCCGACTTTCTTTGGCGGTGCGGTCGCCACTGGGACTTCCGCGTTCTCCAATCCAGTCGGGAGTAACCGAACCCCGCTGCGCTGAAGTGTGGAACAGGGAGTAACTTTTTGTTTGGCAAAGCGGTGCGTTGCGTGGAAGGAACCGGCCTGCCGCGAAGTGTAGGCCGTCCAGCCATTGGTGTTGTAGCAATGCAAACCCGATCGGGAGTATGGTCGCCGCTTCCGCGAGTGGAACACTAGTGGCCCGCCCTGCCTGAGTCATCAGGCGGGGCGGTGACCCTGTTCGGGAGATTGCCCAATCTTTTCGGCAGTGGCCTTCGCGTCAGACTTCATCCGCCTGACGCAACTATGAAAAAAGCCAAAAAAGCCAAGCAGCCCACCTCCTGCAAACCCAAGGGCCGTCGTAAAAAGACAGTCTTAGACCAAAGCAGCATTCCAGCCATCAACCCGCAACACCACCCCGACGCGGCAGGCATCGATGTGGGCGCGGAGGAGTTCGTCGCCGCACTGCCACCAGGTCGCAGCGAGCAGACCGTGCGCACCTTTGCCACCTACACCAGTGGGGTGGAGGCACTGCGCGACTGGCTACTCGAGCACAGCATCAAGACTGCGGCTTTGGAAAGCACCGGCAACTACTGGATCATGCTCTACGACAAGCTTACCGAGGCAGGTATCGAAGTGTATCTGGTCAATGCCCGCCACGTCAAAGGCGTGCCCGGCAAGAAGACTGATGTCTGCGACGCGCAGTGGCTACAGCAACTGCACGCAGCCGGACTGCTGCGCAAATCCTTCCGCCCCGCGCTAGAGATCGTGCCGCTGCGCTACCTCATGCGTCACCGTAGTGAGATGGTGGAGCACGCCGCCACGCAGCTCCACCTCATGCAGAAAGTGCTCACCGAGATGAACCTCAAACTCCATCACGTTTTTAGCGACATCGACGGCGTGAGCGCCCAGGCCATCATTGGCGCCATCCTCGCCGGCGAACGCGATGCCCACGCGCTGGCCAAGCTGCGTGACCGGCGCTGCAAAAGCCCGCTGACCGACATACTCGAAGCGCTCAAAGGAGACTACCGCCCCGAGTATCTCTTCGTGCTGCGCCAGGCATGGGAGGCGTGGCAGCAGACCCAGAAAGCCATCGTCGCGTGTGACGTGCAGCTCAGCGCCCTGGCCACCAAAGTCGAAAGCCAGATGCAGGCCCCACTGCCAGCCGCAGAGAACAAACAGCAGCACAAGCTCGCCAAAAACAGTCCCGACATGGGCATCTACCAGACGGGATGGCGCTTTTACGGCGTCGATTTGAGCGACATCCCCGGCGTGTCCGCCGGAGTCATCAGCGCGCTGGTGAGCGAGGTGGGCACACGCCAGCAGATGCTCAGCGCGTTCCGCAGCGCTGGGGCGTTCGCGTCATGGCTGGGACTGTGTCCGGACAACCGAGTGAGCGGCGGCAAAGTGCTCAAAGCGCGGACACGAAAAGTGCCAAGCAGACTGGCGCGAGCGATGCGATTGGCAGCCTTTGGGCTGCAACGCAACGACTCGGAGATGGGGCAGATGCTGCGGCGGTTCAAAGGTAGATTGGGGAAAGCAGAGGGGATCACCGCCACGGCGCACAAATTGGCGCGGGTGATCTACGGAGTGATCAAGAGCCAGTGCCGCTACGAGGAGCAAGAAGCCTTCAAAGTCAGTCCGCAAAAACTGCAACGCCGACACCGCCGCCTCCAAGAAGAAGCCGCCAAGCTGGGCTTCGCTCTGACCCAGATCACCTCCGCTTCATAACTAGGAAAAACACTAAGTTAGTCGGGAAGATCGGCGGCGTGATCGTGGGTATCTTTGGCGTGTCTTTCCGCCGAACATTCCCGACCTACGGTAGCGCATCTCCAGAATTCAGGTCAGTATCATTGAAAGTCTAGGTAGTATTCATGGATTCCCTGGTAGCATCCATTTATCCGTGATGATAATCCATTTAGCAACTTGTGTTACCAATTTACCAATTTATACTACCAATTCAGCCATTTGAAGCATCCAAAAACGAAATGGTGTCACCAAGAACGCCGTACAAGTCATCCATTTATCCAATGGAACAATCCAGCTGACCATTTTCTAAATCCAGTTTACATTCAAAGTTGCCACTTTCAAAAAATGCGGGATCATTTACCGCCATGCCTCTGACTTCCAACAGCTCTTACCATCCCGTGTTGCTCAGTTTTCTGCACCATTGGGAACAAGTGAATGCAGCCCTGCCTACACCCTTCATCCTGAGGCAAGGCACCCGGGCAGAGGCGCTACTGTTGGCGGATGGCTTGGCGGCGCGTCTGACCGGGGTGACGGAGGCAAATGTCGCCACCCAGATCGCAGCGGCGGAGGTGCTCCTGTTGCGCGATGAGCTGCGCGGCCTGCTGGAGCAGTGGACCGGCATCGTGAGCGTCTATTGGGAGTCCACCCCATGGGGGCGGCTGGCCCCGAACCTGCCGCCGGTGGATGCTGCCTTGGACAAGTTCCTGCGCTACTTCCGTGATGCCCTGCGGCTGTGGGCGCTGATCGAGACGGAACCGCCGCCGCCTGCCGCCCCCGTGCCCATCCGCATCGGGCCGGGAGAATTGATCGGGCGCACCGAATTCGCCGCGAAGGTGGAGGCGCTGCGCCAGGCCTCGCTGGCCTGGGAAACCGCCGGCTTCGCGGCGGACGTGGCCCGCGCCCGCCGGGATGTTTTGATCAAAAAGACCCGCGCCCTGCTCATGGACTACACCCGCGTGCTGCCCCCACGCGTGGGAGCGGACGGCCCGCTGGTGGCCACCATGCCCCGGCTCTGGCCCGCCCCCGGCCACACGCCTGATCCCGTCACCGCCGAGGCTGCCTGGCTGCCTGAGCCCGCCACCGCCCGCCTCACCTGGACGGCTAGCGAGGACAAGATGCTGGACCACTACGAAGTCCGCGCCTGCTCCGGTCCCAAATACAACCGCGAGGACGAAACCCTGCTGGGCACCGTGGACGCCCAAGCCGAGCGCAGCCTCGACTCCACCCGCTTCCTAGAACCCCCCGGTGCCGTGGCCAGCTACCGCGTCTATGTCGTCCTGACCACCGGCAACGAGCGCGGCAGCGAGACGGTGGTGCTGCAACGGTGAGACCCACTCAGCCCCGACCTGCCACCGGCCCGGCAGCGCCAGCTCTCGGCGCTGGGAACCTGGAGGGCATTCTGGCGGAATAATGGAGCTACTTGCAAAACTCTGTGTCCCCTGTGCCTCTGTGGTTTAAAGAATGATTGTGGTTCAACCACAGAGGCACAGGGGACACAGAGA
>JAPLUM010000492.1 GCA_026397605.1 Verrucomicrobiota bacterium
GTAGGTCGTGGTCTTGGGCTGCATTTGCTCCACCACGTTGGCCAGCCTTGTTTGTCCATCCTTTGGGTTATCCTTGGCCAACTGTGTCCTCGCTCGATCCAGTGCCGCTTCGAGTCGCGCTCCTTGCACTGGCTTCAAAAGATAGTCGATAGCATTCACCTCAAAGGCCTTCACTGCGTGTTCTTGATAGGCGGTGACAAAGATGATGATGGGCATTTGCACACCGCGCCTTTGCAGCTCGGCGATGACGCCAAAGCCATCCAGATCCGGCATCTGAATGTCGAGCAAGACGATTTGTGGACTCAGCGTCTCGATCAGTTCGACAGCCTCCTGCCCGCCATGGCATTCCCCAGCGATGTCAAACTCAGGCATCTTTGCCAGGAGCAAGCGAAGCCGCTCGCGTCCGAGTGCTTCATCGTCAACGATGAGGGTTTGCATCTTCATGCTTGTGGTTGGTTAAAGGGAAAAGCCAGTTGCACGGTGGTGCCGCCGCCGCCCCGAGGTGAGAGGGTGACCTGATAGCCATTTGCTCCGTAGAGGGCCTCAAGTCGTGCCCGTGCATTCGACAGACCAATGCCCCAGCCCGCATTTTCACTCTTCATTTGGCCGATGCCGTCGTCCACCACGGTGATGTGGATCTGCGACTCATGCTTAGCCACGGTGAGCCACACATGCCCGCCTTCAGCACGCGGCTCGATGCCGTGCCGGATCGCATTTTCGACTATGGGCTGGAGGATCAGCGTCGGCACCTGCGCGTGCAGGCAGTCAGTGGCCACATCCTTCACAAACTTCACGCGATCACCAAAGCGCACTTGCTCGATGTCGATGTAGGCTTGCAGCAGATCCAGCTCACGACTCAGCGGCACGACGTTGGCATTGCCTTCATCAAGAACAGCGCGCAGCAAAGTGCTCAGATGCCCGATCATTTGATCTGCTTTTTCAGGGTCGCTATGCACCAGGGTAGAGGTCGCATTGAGGGTGTTGAAAAGGAAGTGCGGCTGGAGCTGTAGGCGCAGTGTGTTGAGCTGCGCCTGTGTCAGCTTGCCCTGTATCTCCAAGGCTTGGCGCTCCTTTTGCCGCAGGTCACGAGTCGCCAGTAGCATGCTCTGCACGGCGACGATGATCCAGTAAGTGGGGTACTGCCGCAGCAGTTGCTTCATCCAATGCACGACGAGTGCTGGCCGAGGCGGCGTTTGCGGCCCCGGCCCCATGCTTAGCCCGTCACCAAAGAGCAGTAAACCTTCATCAAAATTCGGCGGCGGCGGGCGTTGATCATCATGCACGATCTCATCTCGCGGTGAGAAATCAGGCGGCCCATTCATACCCGGTCCATTGGGGAGAAAGCAGGTAATAAAGAGTCCCTCCACGAGTCCAGCTGCCACCATACCCACCACCAAATGCAACGCCGTATGAGCCATGCCCTGCCGCCCATGACCGAGACGGAAGCGAGCCGTCAGCCAAAGCACAAACGGCGCGACGATGAGCCAGGGGATCAACTGCGAGTAGCTGTGCTTAAAGGCGCGCTCCCAGTCTGGCACCTGGCTCACTTGCAGTTGCATCGCCAGCATGACCACGAGCACTGCGAATCCACCGACATAGTAGAGACCATAAAGACACCATGCTGGTGGGCGCTGCTTCATGGGATTTGCAAAGTGGGTCTAGGGGTTGAGTTGCTCTACGCTGCCACTCTTTGCATGAGCTGGCTTGCACTCAAGAGCGGTGGGTTGAACGAGTCGATTCATGGGGTGAATGTGTCAGTCAGGGGATTCGGCGGAGGCACCAAGCGCGGCCTAGCCACGACTCAAGGCACTCCAGAACTGCGCGGCATCCTGCCCATCGCAGGCATCTTTGACCTCATGAGTGAGGACGCTGCGCAGGAGGCGACGAACAGGGCATTGCCGGCGCCCAGCTTGCTCCCCACCGCCCAGCCGCCTCCGTGCGTATAGATGAGGACGGGGCATTTCCCCAGTGGCTTCGGTATCGGGTAATACAGATCCAGGTGCAAATCGCCTTCCGGAGTCTTTTTGTAGAGGATCTCCAGCTTCCTTTCGCCGCCGGTCTCCAGATACGCCGATGCTCCCTTTTTCGATTTGCTCGACTGGGTAGCCGAAGTCTCGTCGGGACTGGTATCGTTGGCCGCGGACAGACCTTGATAGGACAACGACAGCAAAACGAACATGGTTAGGAGCACTCTTTTCGTCTTCATATTTAAAGTGTTGTCCGATGGCTTTGGATATTCCGGTCGGCGGTGTTTGATACGCTTAATGGCAGACAATCTCCCCCGTTTGCATTTCGATATCGAGCCGGACGGATGCGTGCGCGAACTCGCGCGTGTAGCTATAACCGGCACGAACCGTCGGCCCTTTCGGCGCGCCCAACGGACGCTCAAACTCGGGCCGCTGCGTCATCCAAGTTTTGCTCGTTTTGGCATCGTAGCTGTCGCGCATGTCGATGTAACTGTGCTTCTCGGCGCAGATGAGAACGTTGGGTTTGATTTTAGTGCAAAGAGGCGAGACCAATGCTCCTAGCGCGAGAGCGATAGAAGACAAACTTGGATGTGATGTGGGTCTGTTCATTGAAAAATGGGGAAGGGTCATGGTGTCTTGGCTGATGAGATCTGGTAGTCCGTCATGAGTTGCTGAATCATGCTATCTAACTCGGCGTCGGTCAGGGCGCGGTCAAAGATAACGAACCGGGCGATCTCACCGTTGAAGGACTCCACGCCAGGGTGATTGGTGGCGTCACGTTCCTGGCCGATGGCCATCAACGAGGAGTTGGCGGCTGGATTCACGGGCACTGGCTTGCTGTCCACTGGATCTGCGGAGTTGAGGTAGAGGTCTAGATTTACGGTGTCCTTGCCGGTGCCCATGCGACCAGCGACCACGTAGAATTTCTTTGTCGCCAATGGGGATGGAGTCACCACTTGAGGGTTTTTGTCATC
>JAPLUM010000318.1 GCA_026397605.1 Verrucomicrobiota bacterium
TCCTCCTGCCACGGCGGGCCAGACGGCAGCCCTGACGCCCGATGCGGACAATTCCACCAAGGCCATCATCACCCACGCCTGATTGCGCGTGGTCTTTGATGACAAAAACAAGGTCCTCACCTTGCAAACCCCCGCCGGCAATCAGCTCGTCTTGAGCGATCAGGACAAATCCATCCTGCTGCAGGACATGCACAATAACTCCATCAAGCTTTCCAGTGATGGCATCACTTTGACGAGCAAGTCCAGCATCTCGATCAACGCGGATCAAGGCATCACGGAAAAGGCGACGCAGGATGTGACTGTTAAAGGCATGAACATCTCCCACACCGCTGATTCCGCCCTCACCGCCAAAGGCCTGACCGCCACCCTTCAAGCCAGTGCCACAACGACGATCAAGGGAGCCATGGTCATGATCAACTGACCTGCGCACGACACCAGCAACCAGCACCAATCCATATGAGCAAACCGAACAAATACCAAAAGCAACTCAGCGAAGCCGTCGAAGCCACCCGCAACGA
Source organism: Verrucomicrobiota bacterium (assembly GCA_026397605.1). Taxonomy (GTDB): domain Bacteria; phylum Verrucomicrobiota; class Verrucomicrobiia; order Verrucomicrobiales; family Verrucomicrobiaceae; genus Prosthecobacter. The sequence continues at coordinate 519 of JAPLUM010000318.1, forward strand.
ACTGCTGGACGGGCTGAGAGATGCGCAGGCCAAACTCACCACCGCACTCAGCACCCGCGACCACGCCGCTCATGACAAGTGGAGCGCCTACAAAGAAATGGGGCGTAACGAACAAGTGCTGGCCGTCGCTTCGCGTATTGAGGCCATGGCGGCGCGCACGCAGCTGCTGGCCGGAAATCTCACCCAATTTGCGAATGACTCGCACACCGACTCCGAGCAGGCCCAGACCGCCATGGCCGAGGCTGCAGCGGCGATCAAAAATGCCGCCAGTGCCATGGAGCTTTTGACCGAGGCCGTGCATGCCGAGGCAGCGGTGACAAAGTCCAGAGACAAGGGCGAAGACGTCAACTCTGACGCCATAGCGGCCACCGCCGCAGTGGAGACCGCCATGACTGCGGTGGACGATCTGCAGACCCAGTCCCTGACCTGCAGCATCATCGCCGCCACGCCGCTGGCAGGATCTGTGGCGCAGGCCTTTTCTGTCCTGGGGGATCAAGTCGGCAATCTCGTCATCGACACCACCCAGGCGCGCGACGTGGCACGGCAGGAAGTCGCCGCCACCACCACCCTGCGCAATCAGACTTGGAAGCGGTTTTACAAAACCATCGAACCCTTCGAACGGCCCCTCCAGACCCAGACCGGACTACTCAAAAGCTTCGCGGAGATTGACAAGCTGGCCAACTTTGGTCTGACTGTTCAGGTTTCCAACCAACTGCTTGCCAAAGGGGACCATGCCTCGGTGGATCAGCAAGGTTTGAGCGCCGGACTGCTGGCCCAGGTGGCGCTGCCGGTTTCCACCGTGGACTTTTATCAAGAGCCCGTTTTCTACGCGGTCAAGGAACTGGAGGCCGCCACGTTTAACTTCGCCTCCGGCAGCACCGGAGTCGTGTCCACGACGGTGCCGACTGCGGGTGGCCGAGGTGTCTGGGGCCGGTTGTCACCGCAGATCGCACCCGACGTTACGGTGCCTGCAACGTCAGAGGTCATCCACCAGACCGTCAAAGAGCTGGTGACGAAGGCAGGCCAGAACACCAATGAGGTGCTAAGACTGGTGACGGCGATCGTGCAGCAGAATTCCAAGGCAGTCGCGGACGCTCAAACAGCGATGGACAACCAGATGAAAGCTCTGGAGCAAGCCAAGACGAATCTGGCAGCCGGGCAGGCTGACGAAAAAACCAAGGCCGATGCCCTGAGAGCCGCGCAACAAAAGGAAACCGCCGCAGCCGCAGCGGTGGAAACGGTACGCAATGATCCCGAGGAAGGCGACAAGAAGTCCAAGAGCCTGCCCAAGGTCCTGAAAGCTCTGGCAGACGCGGAAGCTGAAACAGCCGGAGCCGCATTGGCGCTGACGGTGGCACAAGGCATCACTACTGTGTTCGCGGATGCGCTGGTGAGCATGGAAATGACCAGTGCGCAGACAACGACGGATCTGATCACGGCCGGAGCCGGAAGATGGGAGGCGGCACTGCAGGCCCTGGCCACGGCCACCGCTGCTTTTAAGACTGCGCCCACAGTCACCGATGCAGCCAAAACGGCGGCAGAGACTGCTCTGGAGGCTGAGAAGACAGCCACCCTTGCAGCAGCCAAAGCCGCGGCAGCATTCCAGGCGCTGAGCGCCGGCACTGGCACTGGCAACACCGGGGAACTCCAGCTCGAGCTCAACGCGGCGAACCTGGCTTCGGACTCTGCCGCGAAAGAGTCCGTCAAAGTGGGACTGGCAGCAGCCAGGGCCATCGCGCTGCTGGCGCAGGCGGCGGTGAACGCGGAGACGGCGGCGAAAGCGGCCGGCACCGAGGTGAGACAAGCAGAGAGTGCCGCAGCGGCTGAGAAGTCCGCAAGCAGCAGCAGCGACTGGGAGAAGTTGCTGACAGCCGTGCAGGAGATGGAGACGGCGGCCCAGTGCGTCCCTGCCCTGACCCAAAAGATCAACGCCGATGCGCAGGCGGAGAGGCAGCTCGAAACTGTCGCAGGTGTTTACCGAGCCCAGTTGCTGAAGGATAACAAAGATGCCCCGCTCAGCTTCGGCACGACCTACTGCATCTTCATGAGGCAGGACCTCAAGAAGAAAATCCCGGAGTCACCCCTGGCGCAGCTCCCGCGCCTTTCGCTGCCTTCACAGCCAATCCTCGCGACCTACAGTCTGCAGGAGCTGATCAAGCCCACTGTGCTGCGACTTTCCTATGGCACATCTGCCGGGCCCACCGATCCACTGTTAGTCGCCTTCACCCTCCCTGCCCCGCCGCCCAAGGGGGTCAGCTATCGCATGATCATCATTCCGAAGAAGCTCTGGGAGCCCCGGAAGGAGGACGAGCAGTATCTCATCGAACGAGCCAGCCCGTCTGACTATGTGGAGCTGGACTTCGGGCCCCCAGCTGCCGAATCTCCGCAGTCGATTCATACGTCCAAGATCCCCCAGTTTGGTTATTACAGCGACATGAGCGGGGATGTCATCAACCTCAATAACGACCAGTATTTAATCGGCGTGCTCGCCTGGCAGGACAATCAAGATGGCCCCTATATCGGCTCGCTGGTGGGGAAATCGGACCCCTTCGGCACTCCCACTCCTTACTTCTACGGCTCTGGCCCGGCAGATGATCCCACCGCCGCCGCCACCTCGGCACCTGCTGCCGCAACCACACCTGCTGCTTAAAGAAAACGATTCAATCCATCCACCATCGTGAGCAAACATTCCCAGAAAAAAAGTTTCGACGTTAAAACCAAGCTGGCCATCGACACCCTAAAACGAGAGGTGACCAATGCCAGCAACCAAAAGAGCGTCGCGCAAACCGTTGTCCTCGCGCTCTCCTCACGGCAAACCGCCGCCCAAGGCCTGCTGACACGTGCCCAGACCAGCGCGGCCAGCGCAGAGCAGACCTTTCATGACGGGCAGGTCGTTACCCAGACCGTGCTCAATGGTTATCACCACGCCCAGTCAGCGCAGCAGCGCGCGGTGAGCATTCGGGATGCAATCCGCACGCTCTATGAGAACGCCTATGCCTGCGCCCTGAAGGCGGTGGATGCCTCGCAGGCTGTGGAGGATTTCGTCCTTGGAGTGAAATCCTACAAGGCCAAGAACCAATACTTCTCCTCCGCTGTGGCGGCCGCCATGCCCGACGTTTTGATCAAGGCGCAGACGGCGCTCGCAGCAGCGCTGAACGCCGTGCAGGTCAGCATGCTGGCGCTGGCCGCAGCGGAAGAAGCCGTCCTATCCGCAGAAACAGTGACTCGTGAAGCCAGATGCCTGCTTGGGTATCTCCTGCCCCTGCCGAAGAACCAATTCACGGAACAAAAAAAGGACACTGACAAATTCCCCTCGGGACCCGTCACCAATCTTCGCGACTACCCCCTCTACCAGGACAGCCCGCCCAGCCTCGACCAGCTGGTCAAGAATCTGGACCAAGTCCCTCCCAATGGTCTGCTCTACCTGCTGGATGCGATCCGCCAGGTGCGTGACTTCACCCGCGACGAAATGAACGACCTCAACCGGGAGGTCGGCATGGAACTCAACGCCGCCAAGCACATCCTCGACAAGGCGGACAAGCTCTATGCCAGCCTGCAAGCCTCGTTGATCGCAGCGAGCGCCGCCGTTTAAAGCAGCGCTTCCCTACCCCGCGCGCCCTTCCTTCTCCAGTTCGCGCTTTAGACCGTGGCGGATGTCTTCCAGGTGGATCACACGCGGCCCGCGCTCGATGGCTTTGAGCGCGCAGTAGCGAACGACATTCACGATCTGGCCGCCTGTCACTTCATACTCGCGAGCCAGATCTTCGATCCAGGCAGGATCCAGTTCTAGGGGCGGCGGGAAGGCACGCTCCCACAGTCGGCGGCGCTGGATGCGGTCTGGTGGTGCAAAGTAAATGCTGCCCTGCAGTCGGCGGGAAAAGGCCGTGTCCAGATTCGCACGGAAATTGGTCGCGAGAATCACCAGCCCCGGAAAGTCCTCAACACGTTGCAGCAGGTAGGACACCTCTTGATTGGCATAGCGATCATTCGCCTGCGCAGTCTGCGTGCGGCGACCAAAAAGAGCATCCGCTTCGTCAAAGAAGAGAATCCAGTTCTTGTCCGTGGCCTGATCAAACACACCAGCCAGATTTTTCTCCGTCTCGCCGATGTACTTGGAAACCACCTGAGACAGGTCCACGCGATAGACATCCACGCCCTGTGCCTGCCCCAGCAGGCAGGCCGTGAGAGTCTTGCCGGTGCCGGGTGGACCGTGAAAGAGCACTTTGCAGCCAGGAGAGATCCGCCGCCCTAGCCCCCATTCGCCTAGCAGCGTGCTGCCGTGCTTCGCCCACGCGTTGATTTCCTCCACCTGCGCCATCACGTCCGGCGCGAGAATGAGATCCTCCCAGGTCAGACGCGTGGTGATGCGTTTGGCTGGAAAGTGAGTGCTGAAGTCGGGCTTTTGTTCTTCGCCGCTGATCAGCAAGCGTAAGAAAGCCGGGGCGATCATGAGGCTGCCACACTGAGGGGGATCATTTTCCGCCGGGCGCTGATAGCGCAGAATATTTTCTCGATACAGGCAATGATCCGGCTCCAGTAGCGGCAGCAGACTGAACCGCAGTGCGAGGTCGTTGCCAGCGAGCAGAAACAAGGCCGTCTCTCCCGTGGGCAAAAAGCCGCGATGCGTGGTCCCTTTGATCCCGCCGAATTCGGTGAGGTGCTCCCGTTCCGCAGGGCGATGAAGAAAGATGTCGAGGATCTGCGGCGCAATGGCTGGCGCGAGCGCGAGCG
>JAPLUM010000163.1 GCA_026397605.1 Verrucomicrobiota bacterium
AAGATCATGTAATTCTCGTCTTTCACCGTGCGACCGTCGCCGAAGTCGAGCTCGCCCATGAGACGGCTGTAGATGATTTCTGGCGGGCAGTTGACGTAACTAGGCTTGCTAATGATATCGACCTGTTCCTTTCGGTTGCCGAGATCGTCCAGCCAGACGCTTGCTTCTTGCAGGGCTTTGAGCGCAGCTTTGACGGTCTTTGGATTCTTTTCAGCAAACTCCTTGGTGAAAGCGAAAACCTTTTCGGGATGATCTTTCCAGATCTCTTGAGTAGCAACGCTAGTGTAACCGACATCGTCTGCGATGGCACGGGCGTTCCAGGGTTCACCGACGCAGTAACCGTCCATTTTGCCGACCTTCATGTTGGCGACCATTTGTGGTGGTGGGATGGTGGTGAGGGTGATGTCAGCGTCTGGATTGATGCCGCCTGCAGCCAAGTAGTAGCGGAGCCACATGGCATGGGTGCCTGTGGGGAAGGTCATGGCAAAAGTCAGTGGGGTGCCCGCTGCTTTAGCTTCATCGACCAAGGGTTTGAGAGCTTTCGAATCACCGGCCACTTTGCCTTTGAATTTGTTAGCCAGGGTGATGCCTTGGCCATTACGGTTGAGGATCCATGGGACGACCATTTCTATCATCGCTGAGCCACCGAGGCCCATCGTGGAGGCGATTGGCATGCCGAGTATCATGTGCGTGGCCTGATTTTCACCGGTGGTAAGTTTGTCGCGAATAACGGCCCAGGAGGCTTCCTTGCTGACGCTGGAGTTGATGCCGTACTTTTTGAATAGGCCCTTTTCATGCGCGATGACAATCGGTGAGCAATCAGTCAGGGCAATGATGCCCATTTTTAAATCGGCGACTTCTGGTGAGTCGTCGGCATAGGCGGAGCCGACCCAGCCTTTTGGCAGGCCGCTAAAGAGCGCACCGAGGCCGGCGGCGCTTGAACGTTGCAGCAAGCTGCGACGTGAGATGGTGTTGGCAGAGGTGTTGGTATTCATGCGATTGCAGGAGTGGGGCGTTTTTTGGGTTTACTGGGTGTTTTAGCGGCGGCTGTTTGGGGAAGAGGGAGTCTGCTAGAGGTCCAGCAGGCGGCGAGTGCGGCGGTGGCTTCGGCTTTCTCAGCGGAGGAAATCAGGCCATGAGTGATGAACTGATTGAGCAGCCATTGACCGCGCTGTTGCGTGGGCTCGTTGGCATCTCTTTTGTGGAAGACGTAGAAGGAGGAAACGTCAGACGTTTTGCCAGTGCCAAGATCCAGTGGGCCGACGAGTGAGCGTTTTAAAATGTCTTCGCCGACGGCAAAGTAGCCGCTGCGGTGGAGGATGCTGGCTACTTTCAGCCGGTGGTCGGGTTCATCACAAAAGGCGCAGGCTTCTTTAAGAGCCGCGATGATGGCAGCGACCTCATCTGGGTGACCGTCGATGAATTTTTCGGTGGTGAGAAATACTTTTTCTGGATGACTAGGTGCTAATTGCTCACTGGTAGCAGCGATCCAGCCTGTTCCGCGTGCGATGGCAGCACTGTTCCAAGGCTCGCCGACGCAGCCGCCGTCGATCAATCCAGCCTCTAAATTCCCCACCATCTGAGTGGGCGGCAGGACGACGATGCGCACGTCTTTTTCGACATCGATGCCACCTGCCGTGAGCCATTGACGAAGCAGGAAGTAGTGTGAGGAGAAGCGTGATACCGTGCTGAAAGTGAAGCGCCGAGTCGGGGTGCTGCGGATGAGTTTATTTAAGCTGGCGGCATCTCTCACGCCACGATTCCAAAGGTCACGGCTCAGAGTGATGGCATT
>JAPLUM010000517.1 GCA_026397605.1 Verrucomicrobiota bacterium
GCTGAGCATCATCTCCAGGCACATGTAGATAATGATGATGTTTCTGCGTGCCACCACGCCAGCTAGGCCAAGGGCAAACAGCATGCCGCTCACAATGAGGTAATGACTGAGTGTGATCATCGTGCCACCTCCTTATCACGCTTGGAAAGAACCACCACTCCGACCGTGCCGACCATGAGCAGCAGGCCCATGACTTGAAGATGAAAGCCGTATTGTTTGAACAGGGCCAATCCCATCAACTTCGTGTCAGGCAGGATACCCGCTTTGAGATCCTTTGAAATAGTAGGAAGATCCGTCTCCTTGTTAGCAGCCATCTGATCTCCTGCAGCCACAAGATTCAGCGCGGCGTCTTTGACCGTTAAATCAGCGGTATGATGAGCTGCGCTAACGGTGGCGACCTGCAAGGCCAGCACCGATCCAAGAACGATGGCTCCGACGATGGCACCAATATTCGTCTTCCGATCAGACTCTGCCTTGATGTCTAAAAGCATGATGATGAACAGGAAAAGCACCATCACAGCACCTGCATAAACCAAGATCTGGATCGTGCCGATGAAGAAGGCATCCAAGCTGATGAAGAGCGCCGCCAATCCGACAAAACTCATGGCTAGCGAGAGCGCACTCGTCACGGGGTTGCGCGCCAAGACAACCATCAGGCCAAAGCCCAAGGTGATCAGTGCAAAAAGATAAAAAAGGAGTGCGGGCATTTCGACTATTTCAATTCATTCCATTTATTCACAAGGCCGATACGCTTGCCACCGATTTGGTAAAGCTTGGCTTTGTCATGCATGAGTTCAGCGCGGGTTTCGCCAGTGATGGCGTAGTCTTTGCGCAAATAAATGGCCTGCTCAGGACATACTTCCTCACACATTCCGCAGTAGATGCAGCGGGTCATGTCGATATCAAATTCCTTCGGACGCTTCTCCACTTTGGCCCAAGGATCATCGCTGGGGATCTCGCCAGGGGTGATACGGATAGCCTTTGGCGGACAAATGAACTCGCACAGCTGGCAGCTGACGCAGCGCTCACGGTCCTGTTCATCGGTGACCAAGGCTGGGGCTCCACGATAATACTCCGGGAGATTTTCATCCCACTTCTGTTCGGGATACTCCATGGTCACTTTTTCCTTCTTCCCAGTGATTTCCAGGAAGGTCTTTAAAGCGTGACCAAGCGTGATTTTCAGACCTTTAGCAAAGGTGGAAATGAACCAACTTTCATGCCAGGCGAGTTTAGGGCGTTTTACAAAGATCGTTGCCATAAAAAGGGGGGAGTTATTTCAACGGGAAGGCCCACATGAGGAGGGCCGTAATGATGACGTTTGCCAGGGCCAGTTCAAACATGACCATCCAGCCAAGTTTCATGAGTTGGTCAAAGCGGAAGCGCGGCAGGGTCCAGCGAATGAGGATGAAGAAGAGAATGAAGAAGACAATTTTACCCAAAAACACGCCGATGTGGAGCAACCCCAGCCAGAGCGGTGTATCCCCAGCCTGGTAACCCAGACCGATCAGCGGACCAAAAGGAATGCTCCAGCCACCCAGGAAAAGCGTCACGGCCAGACCTGATCCGATGATCATGGCAGCGTACTCGCCCAAGAAGAAGAGGGCAAATTTCATGGAGCTGTATTCAGTGTGATAACCAGCCACCAGCTCTGTTTCACACTCAGCCATGTCGAATGGCAGACGATTCGTCTCGGCAAACATCGCCACGACAAAGATGCAGAAGGAGATGAACATCGGGATCCAGAGCGCCCAGCGGCTGAAATTACCACCGTTTGACCAAGGGGCGGAATCACCCCAGAGCGGAAGCAGCAGCCAGCCATTGGCATCTTGATAGATGGACATCTTGGCCAGATTCAGCTCACCAAAGACCATGAGCACCGGAATGATGGAGAGCCCGAGAGAAAGCTCGTAGCTGATCATCTGAGCCGAAGCACGCACGCCGCCCAGGAAAGGGTATTTAGAATTAGAGGCCCAGCCGGCAATGACAATGCCATAGACTCCCAGGGAAGCGATGGCAAAGGTGTAGAGCGGACCAACACTCAAATCAGCAATGACCGAAGGAACGGGTACGGTGGAGAACAGTGGCAGATCGACCATACCGATGACGCCGTAGACCCAGCTCAGCAGTCCATTCAGGTCAGACATTCTCAGTTCAGACCCGAAAGGCAGCACCACGCAGGTCATCAGCGCCGGAACCATGGTCAAGCATGGAGCCAACCAATAGTAAAAGGCATTAACCGATTTTGGGGTGAAATCTTCTTTGAGGAGAAACTTGATGCCATC
>JAPLUM010000270.1 GCA_026397605.1 Verrucomicrobiota bacterium
GCTTCTGCTTCGATGCCGCCGACACCCCAACCGACGACGCCGAGGCCGTTGATCATGGTCGTGTGACTATCCGTGCCGACGAGTGTATCTGGATAAAACACACCGTCTTTTTCCAGCACGCCTTTAGCCAGGTATTCCAAGTTCACCTGATGCACGATGCCGATGCCTGGAGGCACGACTTTAAAGGTATCAAAGGCCTGCTCACCCCATTTGAGGAACTCATAACGCTCGCGGTTACGCTCAAACTCCAGCGCCAGATTTTGATTCAGCGCCGCCTGAGTGCCGGCGAAATCCACCTGCACACTGTGATCGACCACCAGATCGACCGGCACCAGCGGCTCCACAATCTTCGGGTTCTGTCCCAGCTCAGCGACCTTTGAGCGCATCGCCGCCAGATCCACGAGCAACGGCACGCCCGTGAAGTCTTGCAGCACAATGCGTGCAACGGTGAACGGGATCTCGTAGTCGCCTGGGTTCTTCGCATTCCAGTTCGCCAGGTTTTTGACATCTTGCTCAAAGACCTTTTTTCCATCCAAATTACGCAACAGAGACTCCAACACAATGCGGATAGAAACCGGCAGTCGTGAGACTTTGCCGAAACCGGCTTTTTCGAGTTCGGGTAGAGAGAAAAATTGGCCAGTGGATCCGTTGCCGGTGGTGAAGGTTTGAGTGGTATTCATTTTCGGTTGAGTCGAGGGAACTGTAGGAAATAGCGAGTATAGCACTTTTGACACCAATTTTTTATGCCTTTAACTTGGATTGTTCCCAAAAGGCGTCACAAGCGTCAACAATCAGAGGTCAGCGAACAGAGGTTCTTGGTTCGTTGTGCTTGGCTCTTTGTTTGGCCCCATCTCAGGTAAGGTCGCGCTTTATCCTTCGCAGTGCAGCTTTCGTCCTTCGCAGTCCTGCTTTCATCCTTCGCAATCTTGCTATGGAGAATGGAACGGAGAACGGGTGCGCCGCGTCCGATGATCTAGGTACGGCACTTGGTCCTCCAAGCACCGCTCTTGAATGCTGTCCGTCCTCTGCAACCAAGAACAAAGAACCAGAGATCAGAAGAGCAGGTGTTGCAGCGCAGAGATGGGAGGAGGTCCATAAAGTAGCCCGCACAACCGGAGCGTAGCGGAGATAGCCCGCCGCAGGCTGCCCAGAGGGCGAGTCATGCGAGGCAATCCTCTGTGCGGTTCAGAGTTCAGTCACCATCCATAGACGCTAAGCGTGTATTCCAGATGTCGGTGAGCGGCTGCCAGTCCAGAGCGTCCGCTGCCTCAAGGGCCGCAAAGTAGGCCGACCGCCCTGCTTCGCTCTCCGGTGCCAGCTCCACCCTTGGCAGATCCAGACGCCGCAGCAATTCGGTCAGGAACAGACGGATCGTTCGCCCATTGAAATCCCGAAAAGGATGAACGGTGAGAAAGCGGCCCTCTGCATAAGCCAGCAGCTCCAGTGTCAGATCGGAAAACTCCGCTGCTGCAGCCTGCCAGCGCGCTTGCAGGTCCAGACCATAGTCCCGCATCAGCATGGGCAATTGAAACGGTAGCGCAGGC
>JAPLUM010000265.1 GCA_026397605.1 Verrucomicrobiota bacterium
GTGAACAGAAACAGTGCAGGTGGGAAAAATGAAGGAACAAAACTAGCGCTTCCAAGGAGGAAATAGTGGTTAATTTTTCGGAAATGAGACGCGAGATTAGCAGACCGACCTTTTTTGTCACCAAAGAATACACGTTCGAAAATGAATTTTACTGGGATCCACCCTCAAAATTCTTTTTTAGGGCGACCATTGCAGCCAAAGTAGCTGCTAAATCCTGGGTTTCTGGCAAATTCTGGACGATTGCCCCGGTCTGGGCCGTCCGAAAGGCCAGTGCGACATCTGAAAGCACCTGCTCCCCTGCCCCACCGAGCAATGTCACGCTCATGAGGCGCTCCCCCCGATTGGCCATGCCAAAGGCAAAACGCTCCAGGGCGGTGCGTCCACTCGGGTCCTTCACTCCCATCGGCACGGCCGCAAAACGGAGAGTGTCCTCAGCACGGCGACCAGCCATGGCATTAGCTAGGCTCATGAGTCCGCCCAGTGCTTGAGACTCAGCCTTGCTACGTGCTTGATCTCCATAGAGGACCAAAATCAAACGCACTTCACGCAGCCGCTGTGAGCCTGCCATCTCTGCATCGACATTAGAAACCTCCTGGCTGCCAGAAAAAAAACGATCCCGCCGCGGCTCGTAGCCCATATTATCTGAACTCATGGACGACTCGGCAAAACTAGCCACCGAAGTCAGACGCTCTGACTCTGGAAGCTGTAACACCTCATGAAAGATGCTCACGTAACGCTCCATAGCCGTCAGGGACATATCTCGACGGAGCGCAGTGGCATAGGAGTAGCTGCGCTCTTCGACCTGGACTCGCTTCACCCACCAAAAGCCAAAAGAGGCGATACCGAGGATGATCGTGCCAAAAGGAAAAATAATCAGAGCCGCACGGACGACGCGACCAGAGGTGGTGATGGAGGAAACGGGGGCAGACTCAGACATAGGCTCTCTCATCAAACGCCCAAACCAGCCTACACGCAGCCAAAATCCTTATTTGGCCATAAAATACTCCTCTTAGCCGACCACCTCCACGGCTTCACACTGATCTCGCCAGCCTGGAAAATTCCAGACGTTTGGGAATCCAGAACATTGGATCGGCTTCACGGACTGGATTAGACAGGTATTGATACCATCGAGGAACAAACATTCGCCGTTGGGCTTATCGATGATGGATAGGCCGGTGCGGTTCGCATTCAGACGGGTGCAGTTCGAGATGAACTCCTGTTCCTCACGTCCGAGAAAGGCGGCAATGGTGGTTACCTCCTCGGGTGTCACATTCACATCTCCAGGCCACCGGCAGCAGTTCCCACAACGCACGCATTGGTAGTGGGTTTTTAAAGTGTCAACAGATGGGACTTCGGACATAAGAAATTTTGCGTTCGCAGATCAGCACGACTCGTTTCATCTTTCACGAATGATTTGGCTCTTGCAACGAATGGATGATGAAGTTCCCCGCCCGGCAGCGGAGGAAGGCGCGCCGACTGCCCACGCGCTGCGCCCAGTGGCACTGCTGGCGGACGCCGATGAATCAAGCGAGCAGGCTCTGAGCGACTGGGCACGTGGGTTAGACTGGGTGGAGTGGCTGTTCTCCAGCATTCGCCAGCGCATGACTCATCTGCATTTCCAGCCGCCTGCTTCATCAGAACTGCTGCGCTTTCAGATTGCCTGGGAAACCTTTGCCCAAGATTCCCTGCCAACCAAGCTGGCGCCTCAGCTCATGAAAGCGTGGCAAGCCGCTGAAGCCATGCAGTTAGAGTCTCTAATCTATACAGATACCGCATTTGGCATGAGTCTATCAGACTCAGAAAAAACGCAGAGTCTGGATGCGGGGCACCTGCTTCTAAAGGCCACTCGGGGTGCTCGATATCAGGGTATTTTGAAACAATATCGAACAGCCATCGAGGAAGGCCGGGCTCCTGGACATTTTCTCAGTGTTTGGGCGACAGTGGGGCACTTTTTCCAACTGAGTCTGACGAACCTGATGGCCGAATATCTGCGGCTGGAGTGGCATACCGCCACACGAGATCTTCCAGGCAGCCCGACTCTGGCGCAGTTACCACGCCTCACTTCACGGTTGCTTCAGGATCACTCGCC
>JAPLUM010000658.1 GCA_026397605.1 Verrucomicrobiota bacterium
GTTTCATTCTTGTCGGATTGTCCACGGCCAATGAGCAGGGCATTACCGGCGGGCTTATCCATTGGCTCGTCGTCTCCACAGCCTCAGCGGGACTGATCTGTATTGTTCGCATGTTGGAAGTCAGATTAAGTGGTATCGAAGATCCCTCGGGTCATCTAGGACTTGCCACGAAAGCGCCAAGACTCGCCACTTTCTTTCTCGTCTGCGGCCTTGCTCTCATCGGGCTGCCTGGCACGCTGGGCTATTGTGCAGAAGATCTACTTTTCCATGGAGCTCTTGAAAATCATCCCTGGGTTGGGCTTTGTTTGCCCATTGCTACAGCCTTTAACGCCATCAACATCATGCGTCTGTTCAGTATTCTCTTCCTTGGAGTGTTGCCAAAGCACGTCATCGACATCCCAGATGCCTTACCCCGTGAGCGCTGGCCGCTCGCTGCCTGCGTCGTGTTTTTAATCGTCGGAGGATTGTTTCCGAGTCGCATTGTTTCGTGGCGCTCCAGTGCTGCCGATGAGATTTCCGGGGCCTTGGATTACAAAGACTCACACTCACCCGCAGCGCCAGGTCATTAACAAAGCAGGCCTGCTTAATCCGTCTTTGAGGCTGCTTTCTTCGCTTCTAACTTATGCTTGATCACCTCAATGGCGATCGGCAGCACGGAGACCACGATGATGAGTAGAGAGACGAGTTTAAAATTGCTCTTAATGATCGGAATATTCCCCAGAGCAAAGCCCAGCATGGAAATACTCACAACCCAGAGTAATCCGCCGCCAAGGCTGAAGGTGAGAAAGCGACCATAATCCATGCGACCAAACCCAGCGGTGAAGGGTGCAAAGGTGCGGACAATTGGCACAAAGCGGGCGATGATGATGGCACGGCCGCCATGCTTGACAAAAAAGTGCTCTGTTTTGGCCAAATAGTCTCGTTTAAACCAGCGCTGGGTGACAATCCAGGCACCCGATTTACGACCAATCCAGTAGTTTAAATTATCACCTATGATCGCTGCGAGCATCAACAAGGGGATAATGATTTCAATGCGAAGCAGGCCTTGAGCTGCTAAAGCACCCACCGCAAAAAGCAGCGAATCTCCAGGAAGGAAAGGCGTGACGACCAGTCCGGTCTCGCAGAACACAATGGCAAAAAGCAGCACATAAATGGCTGTACGATGCTCTTCGGCAAAACCTTGGAGATGTTTATCCACATGGAAAACGTAATCGATGAACTGACTAATCATGAGTCGGCGACTGTCCGTTCATTGTGAGCAGCAGCAAATGGAAATGTGCGAGTATATTCACACTTGCGGAACCCCAGCATTCCGTCTCAAGATGTGATTATGGAATCCCACGAAGTCATCCGCAACGCTTTAGCCAAAGCTCACGTTAAAGAAGTCGCTGAAAAAATGGGCGTCTCACTGTCGCTCGTTTACAAATGGGGTGAAGGTGCAGATCTCAAAAGCGGTAGCGGTACCAGCAATCCGCTAGACCGAGTACATGATCTGTATGAAAACACGCAGGACGACCATTTGATCCAGTGGCTCTGCAATAAGGCGGATGGTTATTTTGTCAAAAACCCGCCTACCAATAAAAAACCCGGTCGTGAAGTCATGCCGGCCACTCAGGAGATCGTCCAGCAATTTGCTGATCTGCTTTCAGCCATCAGTCATGCCGCATCGGATAACAGCATCAGCGTTGCCGAATCTAGTCATATCCGCCATGAGTGGGATGAGCTCAAGCGTCTCACTGAGCGCTTTGTGAAGTGGTGTGAAGTCGGTGACTTCGTTCATCTGGCCGATGATCTCAAAGTGAACCGCAGCAGTGGATCAAAGCTCTAAGCTGAGGCAGTGTTTGAGTAACGGGATCATTTGACGCCTTTGACTTCGAATCCTTCAGCTTCTAACACGGCTCTGATTTTGGCTGGTTGATCGCCTTGGATCTCGATGCGTTTGTCTTTCACGGTGCCGCCGCAACCACAGGCAGAGCGCACTCGTTTGGCAATGGTTTCAATGACAGATACAGGTAGATGAGTGGCAAAGTCTTTGATTACGATGACTGTCTTGCCACCGCGGTGCGCTGTCTCACGCTGAAGGGTGACGCGACCCATTTTCCAAAGTCGCTGAGGTGAGCCTTCGGTGCCTTTCTCCGGTGGACCAGGTGGTAAATCGGGGATGTTAAGATTGGCGAGTGGGTTGATGCTTGAGTCTGGCTTCATGGCTTTTGATCGCTCGGAGCGAGGATCACAGGTTTGGGCTGAATGCCAAGGTGTTTATATATCATCGGCACCAAAGCCGTCTGTGGGGTGGCCTTGTTAAGCAGCTCCTCGCGCGGAAGCTCTCGGCCATGCACGATAAGCCAGATGTTTCTCTCTTCATCACTATCTCCACCGTGACCGGTTCCGCGCCCACCATGATCGGTGGTGATGAGAACCAACCAGTTTTCGTTGATGAATTCTTTACGTCCTCGCAGCGCTCTTATCAGTTCACCGACATGGGAATCAACATGGCTGATTGCGTTCACATAAAGTGAATTATCAGGAGAAAAACTCCCACGTGAATCCGTGGCGCCATGGCCGAATTCATCGACTTGACCAAAATACACAAACATCGCGTCTGGGTTCTGTGTTCGTAGTGTTTTGACGGCTTCATCACGCACTTCAATGTCCTTTTCCGGGTTATCGATGAAATGTCGCTTGGCATCAGGGACTGCGGTGAACTTCACATCGAGAAACTCCTTGCTACCAACGCGTGAACCATCTGCGATGTAATCATGGATCGGCGGCCAGTCGGCAAAAGAAGAGCAAAAGGACGACGGGGCCACCTCTTTGATGTGACGCATGAAATGCGAGTGATTTTGAAAACGCCCACCGATGAAGCGATTGTCCTTCACGCCGTGTTTATCCATCCACACGCCGGTCAGGAGACTCGTCCAGCCCGGCCCGCTGACGGTGGGCTGGTGGGTCGGCGTGCCGAGTTCTCCACCAGCATAAAATTGACGTGTCAAAAGCCCATCAGCACTCTCACTGAGCATTTTCATCTGCGGAGCCAATCCGCGCTCCATCGCCGCCACCAGCGCATCGGCACGGCAGCCGTCGATGCCGATGAAAAGAATACGTTTGCCCGCGAAGTCGTTGTCTTTGCCAGGACCGTGTGAAAACGCGGAACAAGAAAGCATGAAGAGGAAAACGAGAGTGGTTTTCATGGGTGAGTTGGAAGCTGAATGTCTTTGGGGACACTAGATGATGAAGGACGTGTGAATGGCTCACCAAACTTCGTGAAGCCCTCAACAAAGCCTCCATGAGAGAGGAAGAAACGTCCGCTCTCCACTCCCATGAAGCGATCAAAACGATCCGCCTTGCCTGTGGCATCGTGGCTGAATTTAGCCTCGGTCAACTCAACCCATTTGCCATCTTCCGTAACAATCCACTGCGGGCCAAAGAGTGCCTTGCGCTGAATATGGCCGCTGTTGCCATTGAAGTTTTCGCTGAATGAATACAAACCGCGCAAGGTCTTCCCGTCCTTCGGTGCGCGGAAGCTCGCCATGAGCATCCATTTCTTTTGTTCAGGGTGGTGCCAATAGCCACTGTAGATCGTATTCGTGCCC
Organism: Verrucomicrobiota bacterium; assembly: GCA_026397605.1. Lineage (GTDB taxonomy): Bacteria > Verrucomicrobiota > Verrucomicrobiia > Verrucomicrobiales > Verrucomicrobiaceae > Prosthecobacter. The sequence goes on from JAPLUM010000658.1 coordinate 3,594, forward strand.
TCCACTTTCGCCGCCACGATGAAGCGCTGCGCCTCACCCGTCTTCCATGGATACACCAGATGCGAATGCCCCCCAGTGCCCTCGTTGCCAAAAACATGTGCCTCCACGCCTTGACCTTTCGCGATCAGTTGCGTGTGATTGTCTTCCGCGACCGTGCTGCGATCCTTTGCGTCCTGGCCAGAGGCTGCATCCCACACGGAGAAAATGATGCGGCGTTCCGTGGTCGAGTTTACTTGCATACCGAAGTATCCGCGTGAGAAACCACAAGCCATGTAGTATGTCGCCACAGGATCTTCGACTGCCGTCACTTCGTTATAAAACATCGCCACCTTCTGGTCCTTTGGCACTGGATACATCAGGTGCACTGACGCCGCATTGCGCCGCGGTAACCTATTGAAATGTGCCTCTTCCACAGCAGCACCATCCAGTATCAATTCACGAATATGGCCTGCATCCGCGCTTCCATTGAGCGAGCTTAGCTCAAAACGCACATAGCCAGTTTTTGCGATGTTGTATTCACCAAACGATACCAAATCACCACTCGCCACCACCTCGTGCTTTTGATCACCAATCGCTAACTGCAGCTTTGAGGTACTGCCTTTCGGCAACTGCAATGCCAATGCTGCCGTCAGCTTCCCTGTGGCCTTCAATTCACCGAACCATGACACAAGCAGCCCCGCATCATGCCAGCCGGTGATGCCCCTTGTCTCCGATATCTTGGCTCCATTCGTATCAGGATCGAAGTAAGCTGTATGTGCAGGAATGCGTAACTCTGCAGCTGCATTGACCACAAAGCCGAAGGTGAGACAGAGAATGATTTTTGATAGTGATGTCATGATTTAGTTGAGTGTTTCGATAAATTGTTTCCAGAGTTGATCAACCGTCTGCCCCGTCAGTTTTTGCCAAAGTGCGTCGTTGTATTCTCCCTTTCGCAATGCGGCAATTTTCGGGAACCAGTCCACACAAAGCGTGCCCGCTTTGTCACCCCACTCCTTCAGGTCCACCGCATCATTCGTGTCCACGAGCGCCGAGGCACCTTAGTTACTAATTTTAGATACTGAACGATTTCTCATACTAAGCACCAAATCATGCCGTCGCTTCGCTTCATTACGTTTGAAAATGGGGCCGACTTCCACCACACAGTTTTCGCCTTCAGTTTTTACCCACGCACAATCTGGCGAATCAGGACCGCCTTTGTCCGGATAATAGGCATGTGCTTTCTTGAGTGCTACTTTTTGACCATTTAGCCGTGGCCAGCCAAAAGTTACATTCACCTTTGGGATTCCAGACTTGGGAATCTTCGAGGTGCTATACACTTCCACAAAGGCGCTGTGCTTCTCCCAAAAGGTAAAGTCGCTACCTTCAAACCGTAAGCTGCCGACTTCATGAGTCGCCCCTTTGGCACCGCGGATCTTGCAGGTAAACCAGGTGCTATCGCCTTCAGTTGCACCTTTGCTGATGCACCAAGTGTAAGTGCCCTTCGTCCATGCAAACGGCCGCCTTACACTCGCAAACTCGCCCTCATAGCCAGCGCTCTCGACGATGCAGTCTGCTGCCGCTGTGCGCACATGATCCAAGCCAATCGGCGTCGTTTTGTCGCCCGACCAGCGCGAGAAAATGCCGCCTTTCCCGCGATGCACTCGCTCACGGCTCTCCTTCGTGGCCCAGCCATTGATGTTCGTCTGGATGCCGCCGTAGAACTGCAAGCCATTGATCTTCGCGATCCCGCAGGGCGAGATGTAGAGGTTGTAATCACTCGGCACATCTCGGTCGATCATTATATCGACTTCCAATGAGGTAAAATGCTCCACCGGCTTCTCAAAGTCCCACCAAACATTCGCCACGTGCCACGGCGATGGCGGCAGCTTCACTCCAGCGGCCTTGGCCATGTCTTCTGGAGACGGCTGCTTGCAGAGGTCTTCTCCAGCAAGGGCCTTGAAAACAAAAAGTAGAAGAAAGAGAAGGTTTTTCATGAATCAGATTGGAGGGAAAGGAGAGACCCCACGAAAGTGAGGTAATAGATTGCGTGAAAAAAAGCTGATGGCAGCGTTTAATGAGCTGACATGAAACGCCGTTCCTTTCTTTCTTCTTCTGCCGCATTTGCTGCTGCGCCGTTGCTGGCGAATCAAACGCCTGTGCATACACCGAAGGGGAAGGCGGAGCATTGTATCTTTATTTGGTTGGGTGGTGGGATGGCTCAAATAGATACCTTTGATCCTAAGAATCTGGGGGACAACCTTGGCAAGCCACAGAAGGCGGGTTCACTGTATAAGTCGATTGATACCAGTGTGAAGGGCGTGCAGGTGACGGAGCATCTAAATCGCACGGCGAAGGTGATGGAGCATGTGACGGTGATGCGCACAGTGAATCATCATGTGATCGATGAACATGCATTTGCCACGAACATCGTTCATACGGGTCGCATGATCTCGGGAAATGTGGTGTATCCGAGCATTGGCTCCATCATTGCCAATCAGCGTGGTTCAGCTAGCACGGATGTGCCGGCTTACATGTTGATCGGGTATCCAAATGTGAGCCGTGGACCTGGATTTCTGGGAGCTAAAAGCGGCTATGTCTATCTGACTGATACCAACACGGGGCCTGCTGGTTTTACGCGGCCTGAATACGTGGATGAAAAGCGGGCGGAGATTCGTCATGAGTTGCTAAAGCCTCTGCTGGCACGGACCGTGAAGGGCTCTGCAACGGCGGACTATGAGCAGGCTCAGCAGGACGCACTGCGTCTGGCAGGACCGAAGTTCATGCGCCACTTCAATCTAAAAGAGGAGTCGGATTCTCTACGCAATGAGTATGGCGGCGAGTTTGGTCAGCGTTGTTTGCTATCTCGGCGCTTGGTCCAGGCTGGGGTGCGTTTCATTGAGGTGTCTCATAATCTTAACTTCATGAATGGTACGGGCTGGGACATTCATAATGAAGGATTCCAAAATCAGCACCTTTTGATTCAAGAACTGGATACGGCGCTGGCAGCTTTGATTCGAGATTTAAAGGAACATGGGTTGCTGGATAAGACGCTAGTCGTGGTGGGCACGGAGTTTGGGCGTCCGCCAGAGTTTGATGGCCGGGGTGGTCGTGGTCATCAGGGCACAGCGTTTTCCATGGTGCTGGCTGGAGGAGGACTGAAGCACTGCGGTGCTTATGGCGTGACGGATGAGTTGTCTAAAAAACCAGTGGAGAATCCTGTGCCACTGGTGGACTTCCACGCGACGATTCATGCGGCGATGGGCATTGATCCGAGCAAAGAACTGATGGATGGAACTCGCCCAGTGCCGATCACGGATGGTGGCAAAGCGGTGGCCGCTTTGTTTAGCTGATCACCACTCCAGCCAAAGCAGTCGGGTGCGGAAATCAAAGGTGACTCGGTAGTCTTTCAGGAAGAATGAGCCGATGCGTGGGGGCCCAGGTGAGATGTCCACTTCGGCATTTTTGTAGGTGTCGCCGAGCAGCTTGATTTCTGGGAGCTTGATGGTGCGCAATTTGGCTTTGTCTGAACTGATCATGCCACCCACTGCGACGAGCGTGAGCCCTTCGACGACGACGCCCTGATCCTGCACGCCGAGTTGTTTGGCCAAGTCTTCATTGATCTCGATGCCATTGAAGGAGCCTGTGTCGATGAGGCTGGACCAAGTCACGCCTTTGGCCTGAACTTTGACAAAAGGCACGCCTTTTTCGATGGTGAATGGTACGGAGGCGGAGTTCATGCCTTCACGCAGCTTAAAGCTTTCTTGAAAAGACAGAATGACGCGCTGGTTTGGATAATCAAAGGTGAGCTGAGAGCAGTAGCGTGCAGGCAGATCAAAGCCGAGGATGTTTGATGGATAGGCAATGCCTTCGCCAAAACTTTCATGCAGGCGCACAAAGCAGGGATAGGCTGGTAAGGTCCAGGAACCAATCCGCAGCGGACGGATGATGCCGACGAGTCCCTGTTCATTGCCGACGACGCCAAGCATCGTGGACATGGCTTCCTGGGAATGGATGGTGCGGACTTTGGCCTTTACCGCAGTGCTAGCGCCGAGAACAGTGCGTGCAGCACCTGTATCAAAGAGCATGGAGAGCGCCTGATCATCTGGGCCCGCGGCTTTAATGACGGGCGTTTTAGATTTAAAATCAAAGGGCAGAGAAACTTTCCCACTTGGCAGACCAGACCGGATATTTGGGTCCATGGCATTTAGCTGACCGATGAATTCTGCCTTGGTGATGCTGCGGGACTGTAGCTTCTGCATCGTGCCAGCACTGATAGGCCCATGGCCGTTCATTTGGCTACAGCCAGATTGCAAGAGAGCCGCTGAGGCAAGAAGCGAGAAGGCGGCTAAGCAATGCATGAGATGGAATCAAACAAACTTTTTCATCCGCTCAGCGACGTCTTGCTCCAGCCTGCGCACATAGCCGAGAGTGTATTCCTGCACATCGAGCTGGTCATCTTCGACCAAAGGCGTGAGGTCTAGCGCAAAGGATAGCAGACTGGTTTTATCCGTGGTGTGGGAATCAAAGTAGGTGGCATTGGCGTGGCGCAGGCCTTCTTCGGCAAGGTCGTAGCGCTTGCCGCCACTGATCTGACTGTCAAAGACGCCGAGCAGCGGACGCAGCATGTGCGGGTGCTTATCCACCCAGAGCATGACTTTATCCTCCTTGAGCAGCCAGTCGAGCTTGCGCCAGACTTCGCAGCCATAGACTTTCTTGGGGCGCATATCGAGCGGCAGTGCACGGATCGCTTCTAAGCAGCGGAGAAAGGTAGCCACATGGGTGTCATGCCGGTCACAGGGATTATGCAGATAGACGATTTGTGGCTGGGTATGTTCCAGGATGAATTTGATGTCTTCGACGACGGGGCCGTTCCGCTGTTCTTTGACCTCTTCACTTGGATAACCGAGCTGGGCCATGAAGCTGTATTCGCCGACGTAGGCCGCTTTTCGCTGCTCGATCAGGCGCACCTGCTGCATTTCGTCATCGGTGTATTTTTCATACGGACCTTTGCGCGGACTACCGGAGCCGTCGGTGACGACGACGCCGCCGAACCATTTGTCCTCTGTTTTAAAGCACTCGGTGATGCCATGATAGGCAGCAATTTCTAGATCGTCCTGATGAGAGACGATGCCCAGATGCGTGACGCGGCGCAGGGCGGTAAAGGGTTCCGTTTGATCGGGGATGAAAACGTCGTGTTTGGGGTGGCGGAATTTCACGTTGGAGCACTAAGCGCATAGGAGCAGACCGCGCAAGAGGTCTGGTAGAACGAAATGATATCTTTTTAACAACCAATCTGTGCGAGTGGAGTTGAACACACCCATGACTGCCGCTAGCGTCGCGAGTCTCTTGCCCTCTTTTGTCATGCCGGATCCGGAATGGCCTGCCCCAACCCTGCCCAACGTGTCTGCTGCCACGGAGGAATCTTCATGTGATGAGGAAAGCGTGCGGCTCATGCTGCGCGTGAAAGAAGGAGACGTGAAAGCTTTTGAACGTCTCGTGGAACTGCATCAGGGCATCATGATCGG
>JAPLUM010000550.1 GCA_026397605.1 Verrucomicrobiota bacterium
TCAGGCGGTCGTCAAAGGTGTGTGTGGAGACGATATTCGGATAATGCTCAGGCGAGGTGTCGATGTTGTGATTGTAAGCTGTCACGCCGGCTTCCTTCAGGATGCGAGCTTCTTCGCTGCCAAGCTGACCCAGAGTCACGCAGACCTCCATGCCGAGTGTGGCCACGTCTTTGACGATATCGACCACCTGATCAAACTTCTCAGTGCCTACACGCACCCCTTTCCAGGCGGCTCCCATGCAGAAGCGGGTAGATCCATTGGAGCGGGCAGCCAGGGCACGCTCCATGACTTCTTCACGGCCCATGAGTTTTTCAGCCTTCACATTCGTGGTGTAGCGGGCGCTCTGAGCGCAGTAACCACAGTCTTCACTGCAACCGCCGGTCTTGATGCTCAAAAGAGTGCAGAGCTGCACTTCATTATTCGTCCAATGCTCCTCGTGGACAGCACGGGACTGCTTGATGAGATCAAAAAATGGCTGGTGATAGATGCGGTGCAGGTCTGTGTAATTCATGCTCTGCCACTCTTTTGCCACGAAACCGCACCTCCAGCAAGAAAGAATAGCCTAATTAGCCGACCAAGCGGGCACTGGTGGCCTCATCCAGCATTTCACAGAGGCGATACCCCTCCCCGTGGCTGGGAAGTGTGGCTAAAAAGGCGGTTTTCGCTGCTGAAGTGTCAAAATCAAGCCCAATGAGCGCGCGCCCAATGCGCTCCCCAGATTGGCGATAGTTAAAATAACACATGCTGGTGCGGCCACGCAGCCGCTGATCTAAAAAGGCATGCAAGGCACCAGGGCGCTCATAAAAGTCCAGCCGCAGAAACGCTGGTTCAGACAAAAGGTCCCCGCGCAGCGGAATCGCACGGAAGGCAATATCAATTGCTCCGGTGAGATCTTCCCAGACAAAACCGTGCGCATCCAGCTTTGCGGGCAGAGACTCGATTAAAGTCGGATCATCCGCACTGATCGTGAATGCTGGCCAGGCCTCTTCCTGGTGAGTTTTTCCATACTGAAAATCGGCGATGTTGAGTCCCTCAAAACAAGCGTCTAAAAGCCCTAACATGCTGCCTTCCCGCTCTGAAATGCGCACTCGGATCGTCCGGCTCTTTTGGCTGCTAGCACCCGCAGATTGAGCGATGAGGCCCAGCTGCAGGAAGTCGATGTTAGCTCCGCAAAGGACTACCAGGACACGTTTGCCGATCAACTGGGAGCGATTTTTCAAAGCCGCAGCCAGGCCCATGGCCCCGGACGGTTCCGAGATGCAACGCAGTCCTTCCCAAAGGGCGCGGATGGCGTGACTGACCTCCGCATTCGTGACCGTCTCCACGTGATTCAAAGTCTCACGACAGACTTGAAAGGGTAACTCCCCCGCCCGCCGCACCGCCGTGCCATCACAAAAGAGATCCACATTTTCCAAAGTCACCGGCTGCCCCGCCGCTAGCGCAGCTTTCATGGAGGCCTGACCTTCGCCCTCCACACCGATACACTCGATCTCTGGCCAATACGTTTTCAGCCAATGAGAAACTCCCGCAGCCATGCCGCCGCCGCCGATTTGCAGATACACCACATCAAAGGGTCCGTGACCAGAAAGCACCACCTCGTCAGCCAGGGTGCCCTGACCCGCCATGACCTGGAGATCATCATAAGCGTGAACATAAACTGCCCCGCTAGCTGCCTGATCCAGCTTTGCTGCAGCCACCGCCTCATCATAACTATCGCCGGCCAGCCTGATTTCGACAAACTCACCGCCATGCGTCATCACGGCTGTTTGCTTCACTTTCGGAGTCGAGCGCGGCATGTAGATCCGTGCGCGGATGCCCAGTGTTTTGGCCGCTAGGGCCACCCCTTGCGCGTGATTTCCGGCAGAGGCAGTGACCACTCCGCGAGCTGCTTCATCGGGTGTCAGCACCGCCATGCGATTGCAGGCCCCGCGCCATTTGTAGGCCTTGATCGGCGAGGCATCTTCCCGCTTCACCCAAATTTCAGGCCCTGCTCCCACGAGGGGCAAAAGCTCTAAAGGCGTAGGTTTTCCGAATCGATAGACCCGCCCGCGAGCCAGTAATGTTTCCTGTCGGAGTCTGCTTTCGAGTGATTCTTCATCGGATGCCATAAGCCACTAGGGTTAGCCTCCGCATTTATCTTTGTAAATGGATCTATGAGAGGGTTTTTCTAGCCTCGCACTAAAAGATCTTTCATTTCTGCGTCCTAATCGGTTATGAATTGATTTGTATGAACGACTCAGACTCACTCCCGCCTCCGAGCAATGAAGCTCCGACTCCACCTCCTTCCTACGACCCACATGCTCAGGCGATGGACCCGGAGCGTATCGCTGCATGGTATCGAGTGCACCTTGGTCAGCAAAGTCTCGGTGGTGCTATCATTGGTGGACTTATCGGAGCTGTAATCGGTGCCGCTGCATGGGCTGCGATAACGATTGCCACTCAGTATCAAATCGGTTTCATGGCCATTGGTGTGGGTGTGCTTGTGGGTAAGCTGGTGTTAAAATTTGGTAGAGGTCTCCAAATGCAGTATGGCGTGATCGGGGCCGTTTTCGCACTTCTCGGTTGCCTTGTAGGCAATCTTGCTACGGCCTGCTGGTTTATCTCGAAAGAAATGCATCAAACATATGCCGCTGTTCTCTCCAGTTTAAATCTTCAATCAGCCTCGGAGATCTTAACAGCCTCGTTCAATGGCATGGATTTGTTGTTTTATGGTTTCGCCATCTATGAAGGCTACAAGCTCTCCTTCAGGCAGATCACCGAGTCTGACTTAGCCGAGCTGCGCGGTCTGTAATGTTCGAACAAGCCCACTAAACCCGTGCCCCATGCAGGATCGAAGCCTCCTGACTGGAAAGCGTACGGAAGGCGGCACGATAGGCTGCGGCAGTCATCAGAAAATAGGCAACGAGAGACTTCGGGCCGAACATGATCCAGAAAAAGCCGACGGTCTGAACAACGGTCACCGTGCTGTCTGACGAGATCTCTTCATCTGCCGTATAACCAAGAGCAGGCTCAAACATCGCCAGCCTTCCGGCTTCGGCGGCAGCACCGGTAGCTTGAAGGGCTGCTAAGCGACCCTGCTCTGAGAAATCCTCTGCATTGACCGCACTTGCCCAGCCAGAGCCGTCATAGGCATCTTCTTCTTCCTCAGGAACAGACTGACTGTTATAATCGGACTCATCAGCCGCAGTGATTTCTACAGGTTCAGTGACTTCTTCGGTCATCTGAAAAAGTCCACTCACAGCAAGAAAGTTCACCAATAGAATGGCCGCTAATGCTGTGCCTCCTGCCAGCTGGCCAAAACATTTATCCTGCCCTTTTCCCACCACCTTGACCACCCAACCAATGGCATAACCAAGAGCCAGAATACCAAGAAGAAAAAGCTTCCAGCGAAAATTGCAGACGGTACTGTAGGCAAAGATCGAAGCAGCCAAGGTGACCAAGGCGGCCATGACAGCTCCACCAAAGTTCTGTTCTTTTTTCAAAAGCTCCAGATGCTTAGCCGTGCGTGCCTCGGCCTCTTCCATGAGTCGCTCGATTCTACGTTCAGACTCCGACATCGTGGAAAAGCGCTCGTCACCATCATCGTCATGAGTAGATGACAAAACCGGAGGCCGATAGCTTGAGACAGGATCAGGTGGCGCATCGTTCGGCTGCGCGTATTCAGGCAGCGCTGCATAGTTGGGTTTAGCGGTCGGCACCTGCTCGATCACAGGCAATGGAGGTGACATCCCAGATTCATGGCGGAACATCAACTGGAGTGCCCCCGCGCTGATCACATCTCCATTTTGGAGCAGTGCCACTTCCACTTGGCGACCATTGATCAGCAGGGGGAAATCTTGAGTTAAGCTACGGATCCAATACCCATGCTCATTGGGCAAGATCTCATAGTGCAAAGGTGCCAAGCCAAGACCGCCCAAAATAGGGATATCCGCCTGAGCATCACTCCCCACACGAACCGCCCTTTGATCGAGAGCAGCCGCATGACCGGATTCAGCGATGAGACAAGCTGGCATTGCTTAATTTATGGTAATTATAAAAATCAAGCAAGGTGTATTTCCTTTCTCTTCACTCCATGAGAACAAACATGAATTTCGGCATATCGATTCAGCAATGATTGGTTCTCTTTAGCTAACCGAAGTTCCATCATCCTGCAAAAGTGCCAAGGACAAGCTGGCAAATTTACAGTTCAAGCAACCAAAGCAGGACGGCAAATCAGCAGAGCGACGCAGCCGTCTGGGGAATAGGACTCGTGATGATGGGTGCCCATTTCTCCGCGCATGAAGTCACCGGGTCCCAGCAAGCGGCCTTCGGTCTGAAGGTTACCGGAGATCATGTAAAGCTCCTCGATCCCATCATGCTCATGGTCGCCATAGGTGGTGCCGGGATCAAAGGAAACAAGCATCATACGATAGCCTGGGTGAGGTCCGGTGGAGAGCATCTTGGTACGGAAGCCAGGCACTTCTGACTCCTCCCACCCTTCCTTACTATGAGCCATTAAACGGTAGCCAGCGGGTAATTCAGTCAGAGGTGAAATGTCCGGTAACTTTTGCGGCGTGGCTTTCACAGCAGCAAGTATCCGCGCGCGCTGTTCAGCACTGGGCGTGACACGGGGACTGGCTGCTGCGGCGATGGCTGCGGCAGTATCGATAAACGCAGCAACCTCTCGGCGCACTTCCGCATCATGCGTCAGTAGCTCCTTGACCTGGCGGGCTTCGTCAGGTTCTAGGGCTCCCAGTGCATGACCAGAGGCGAGTTCGTCTAGGGTTTTGCGATTCATAACTGTTCTTCTAATACGTCTCGCATCGTCAACATTCCACGGCGAATTCGAGCTTTAATGGTGCCCAGCGGCAGATCTAGCCGAGTAGCTACTTCAGTCTGCGATAGACCGGTAAAAAAAGCCAGTTCAATAGCCAGCCTCTGTTCGCTGGGCAGTTCGGCGAGCGCTGCACGCAGAAGTTCTCCACTCTCGTGTGACAGAACGTCTGCTTGGCCGGAGAGGTCTTGCGCCGCAAAGTCTGCCTCTGCGTCCGCAGTCAATCGGTCGATTGCCGCATTTCTGCGTTGGAGCACTCGCAGCCGATCAATGGCCTTATTACGCGTGATGACCACCGCCCAACTTGAAGGCTTGCCCAATGTTGCATTGTAAACCGAAGCATTTTCCCAAACGATCCGCGCCGCATCTTGCAGCACTTCTTCAGCCTCGTGCGGATCACGGAGCACATTTGTAGCAATGGAAAAAAGCAGGGCCGAATGGCGATCATAAAAGGTCGCGAAAGACTCGACGCAGCCCGTTGCCATACGCTTCAGCAGCTCTAGATCCGGCTGCAATACCAGAGCGTCTTCAGTCATCTTGATCCCCCATTGCCAGACCCTCGTTGTTGAGCAATGAATGCACACCAGCGCTGCCAAGGTAGTAATAGACGCTGAAGGAACACATAAGAGGACTAACACGCGTGCGTTAGTAGCTCCCTCGTGTGCCGTCAAACGACTTCGTCTAGCATTCCTAGGTAAAGGCCGATTAAAATACAGATTCAGCATCATCGAGCCTCCTCCACTAAGTCGCGCAGCTGAATCAGGGCACGGCGGATACGCGTCTTCACGGTTCCCAGCGGCATCAGCAGCTGCTGGGCGATCTCTTCATGGGTTAGCCCGCTGAAAAAAGCCAGCTCAACGACCAAGCGCTGCTCATCAGAAAGGTGACTCAGAGCAGAGCGAATAATCGCCCGCTGCTCACGAAAGAAAGGCTGCTCGGCTGATAGCTCATCCGCATCCTGCACATGCGCAAAGGCCTCAACCGCACGCGCCGCGATCTTTTCCACCCGCTGTCTAGTGCGCAGCCGATCAATGGCCTTATTCCGCAGGATCATCACGGCCCAGGTGAAAGGACTGCTCAGTTGCGAATTGTAATTGGCAGCCTTCCGCCAGATGCAGATAAAGGCCTCCTGCAGCACATCTTCAGACTCCCCCTCATCCTTCATCATGTTGAGTGCCAAGCCATAGAGTGCCGGTGAAAACCGATCATAAAAAGCCGCCAGCGCCAGCTCATCACCCACTCCCATACGCGTCAGCAGGTCCACCGCGACTTGGCGTTCAGGATCATCCTGAGGTGTCCGCTTCCTTTGAGTTTTCGGGGATTCCATCACCAAATGAGGACCCGCCCCAACTTCATCAGATCCCCATAAACCCTCTTGATCTTCGACATCATCACCCGAGTTTTCAGTTTGCCGAGGTGCCGACAAAGCATGTAGGCGTTGTGTCTGATCCGACTGCTTTTTCCCCGCCTGCGGCAGATATCTTTTCACCAACGCGACCGTTGAGGCACGTGCTGGTGAAAAGTGGAGGGTCTGTGGAGAAGAGCTCATAGAGGCTTGCCGAGAATCTGATAGTAGGAAGACAAACTCGGACTCATTCCGTTATGAGACTGCTGCTTGTGCACGGACGAACGATGATTTTCACCGAACGGATGCACGATGAGAAAAAGATTTCTTAACCTCAGACGCGTCGCCGTTGCAAAAGTAACAGCGTCAAACCGATCAACAATAAAACCACTCGCGAGGGTTCAGGTGTACCCAAGGGGATCTGTGGCGACGCATTCGGATCACCAGGCTGTAGGCCCGCCTTGTCATACTGCTGCTGAGTTTCCAAAACAACAGCGCCGGATACAGGCGTCACGATTTGATGTTTCACCGCGATGGCACCAAGCGCGGCAAATTCATTCTCTATCCGACACCCCGCCATGACTTTTTCAAACACAGCCATTCTTGCCAAGTGATCCCAAACTTTGATCGCAGCGGCATCTAAAGGAGCTGTGGCACTGCGGACATAGGACCAGTGAGAAACTGGATCGAGCTGCAAACTCCGCCGTAATATGGCACGCAGATCTTGAGCATCCATGCAGCGCCCGTGAGTCTGAATGGAAGTTTGGCTGTATAACTTTTCGATAAGACGATTGGGCCCAGGTACCAAAGAGATAGTCTGCAAGGCGGGTGCCGACGCGGAGCGCTGAAAAAGCTGAGCCAACCCTGCAGTATCAGCAAATTCAAAAGGCTGGGGCCCATGCAGCCATAGAAGAGCGACTTTCCCCGGCATAGTCCTAGCTAGATCGAGGGCATGCATAAGAGCAGGCGCGTTATCACTCCCTCCAACAAAGTCTCTCTGGGATAAGGATTGCAGGCGCTCTTTGGGCACGCCTTCGAATGAAGAACTTCTGGCTAAGATAACCTCAATAGGCATCGCTTTGCCAAGCTCTTCCAAAGCTTGTTGGATTTCATCTATCCACTCCCTCATAGGCAAAGACCCATCAACCACGATGATCGCAGACTGAGGCTTGGCTGACAAACTCTCTTCACGATGAGCTGAGATAAAGCGATCCTCGCCACTGCCGTGAGGGTCTTCACACCACACAGTGCTGCTAGGTGTCGTCGGCGTTGCCATTTTAAAGCGTAGTTTGCCGATGGCAGACTCTGCAACCTCCTGCCGCCA
>JAPLUM010000763.1 GCA_026397605.1 Verrucomicrobiota bacterium
AGACTCCTGTTCGCAAGCGTCAGTGGCTTTCATCTCGTAAAGCATTGTTTACACTGACCTTGGCAGTCTTGATTGGCATGTTCGGTATCGGCTCCGTGATCAAAGCGAATCATGGCTTTCCTCAGCGATTCGATCAAAGTGTCACAAAATATGCTGAAGCCGGAATCAAGGATCTGAAAAAGCGACCGGGCCGAGACGATCCAGAACTAGCCTTTAATGACAAACTTTTAACCTTCGGTAATACATCAGCCACTTCACCCATACGCGTTTTATTGTGGGGAGACAGCCATGCCATGAGCATCATGCCGCCAATCGCTAGCTTATGTGAAGAGCATGGATTGAAAGCAGCCATCGCAACTCACAGCGCAACGCCTCCGCTCCTAGGTGGCTTCTACAGACGCAGTTTGACGGGCCTAGATACACGAAGTCCAGCATGGGCAGAGGCTGTCCTTAGAATCATCAAAAAGCACCAGATCCCCGACACGATCATCACGGCTTATTGGAAAGAAAGCATTGGCAAGAGCGAGGCAGCCTTTTCAGAAGCGCTGATCCATACGATCGGCGAACTCAAAGCAGCGGGAACGCGTGTGTGGATCATGTTGGACGTGCCAGATGTTTATTTTGATCCACCCAAGGCTTTGGCTTTTCATCAAATGTTGCCTTGGATCTATCCTGACCCACGCAAGCGCACGCCAACCCTCGCAGAACATGAAAAAGCAGATCGTGTGATACGCGGACTTGTGACTCAATTGGAGAAAGCAGGAGCACGAGTTTTGGACCCATCTGCATTTTTGTTTGGTCTAACGAATCACTGTTTAATCGAGGTCGATGGCAATGTGATCTATGCGGATCCACATCATTTAACGACAGCAGGTTCCATGAAGCTAAAACCGCTTTTTGTTCCTATCTTTAAAACGCAAACCCAACCGTGATGTGCAGCATGCCGCCGCCTTCGCCGGTGCGGCGGCTGATGTTATGGCCGTAGTCGATGCGGATGGGGCCAAAGGGCAGGTGATACCGCAGACCAGCGCCGATGGCGGGACGGAAATCAGAGGAGTAACTCAAGGGGCTGCTATTATTCCCGCGCCCCAAACTGCCGATGTCACCAAAGACAGCGAACTCGAGATTGGGCATAACTTCATAGCTGAACTCAGCACTGACGAATAAGGCCGAAGTGCCGCCGAGTGGCGTGCCACCTTGCGTGAGCAATCCGAGCTCGCGCTCGGCAAAGGCACGCACACTATTGGGGCCGCCATTGAAGACGCGTGAATCGATGGGCACGTCCTCTGCAGCTGCCCCCTGAATGCTCATCAGGGCTGCACCTGAGGCAAAGCGGAATTTCTTCGTGATCGGTTTATACCAGGCTCCACGGAAGTCCGTGCGCGCAAAACTGACGCCAGAGCCCATGGCATCCACCGTGGTCTCAAGGCGACCGCTAAAAAACCAGCCTTTCTTTGGCAAGACAACGCTATCGCGATGATCCATCAAGAAGCTCATGCCGACAGATGCCAGCGTATAGACATCTGGACCGATCTCTTCGGGTGTCAGCACATCGGTATCCACCGTATTGACCGAAGCGCCAGCAAAGATCGTGTATGAAAAATGGCGGCTAACGCGACGTGAAAGCTCGAAATTCAGGCTGGTGCCATATCGTGCATACTCAAAGAGATTGAAGCTTTCCAAAGCTAGGCCAGCACTTGCGGCATAAGAAGAGTTTAGAAACGCTGGATCTTTGAGCTTCAGTGATCCCAGTGGACCTGCGGCGCTCATGTTAAGTTCAGCAGCCAAGGTGTTGCCGTTGTCGCGGAGATTTGTGTTCTTGTAGGTGATGCCGATTTGTGGACCGAGGAAGGTATCAAATCCGACTTCAAACCCAAGTGTCTTCGGCTTGGTCTCCTCACCTGTGATGCGGAGATCTGTCAGTGGTGCTGTGGCTTCCGCTTCACTGCGCTTGACGTTCACGGGTAGATTGGAGCGTGTGCCTGTTTTGATCGGCTCCACATCCAGCAGGGCAAACATGCCAGTATCCAGCGCACGGCGGAACATCAAATCGAGGTCAGGTGAAGAATACATTTTACTTTCAAGTTCGCGAAAGCCAGCCTTTAGCACACGCCTCGAACCTCGACTGAACCCGTCATGCGTCACGATCTGGTTCACGCGATAGCGCAGCCCAGGAAGCATGAGTAATTGCACATCAACGATACCACCCTTGGTACCGATTTGATACTCGGAAGTCATGGCTGCATCCAGCCAGCCTTGCTCCTGCGCGATGCTGGTCAGCTGTGACTCGATCTGCTGCACGCGGGCTTCATTGAATGGACCACCCGTGACGTCGGAGAGCACAACTTGGCAGGCTTTTTCCAATTGATATGGGGCTCCTGTGAAACTGACCTTACCGAAGTTAAAGGCCGGCCCAGACTTGATCTCCAAAGCTAAGTCACGCCGCCCATCAGGGTCTGCATTCGCCGCTGGCAGAAGGGTCGTTTCAGCCAACAAATAACCCGAAGATCGCAGGCGACGCTGCACAAGTGAGGCACCTGTCGCCAGATCTCCACCTACCCAGACGGGGTTCTGTTTATCAGCACCTTCTTTTTCTATGCTAGGGCGCAGTAGAAACTTCCGCATCTCTTCGGGTGGTAGTGGGCTGTCGCCTTTCCAAGTCAAAGCTCCGACGCGTGTCTGAGCTCCAGGTGTGATCGTGATGAGAATCGTGTTCCCCTTGAGATCCCAGCGCGTGGTCGCCTCTGGCCAGCCACCGCTGATGTATTGCTGACGGGCAAAGAATGCCAGATCATCAGCCAAGGGCTCTGTCGCCGCAGTCAGTCGTGAAAGCGTGATCTGATCCTTCAGCATCGGCCCCAGCGTTTCCCAGGCAGCTTCGTCGGCACCCTCGACCGTCGCTGTGATCCCACTCTCCGTGAGAGTATGCGTGGTGACTACTGGGTCTGCCGCTTGCGAAACGCAAACCAACAGCCCCCAGAGCACGGCACTAAGGCAGTGGAGGAGGTGTGCTGATCGCGGGGAGAGATTCATTCGCTGTCGCCTCGCCTTTAAAGGTGCCTTTGTCAATCTGGCCGAGTAGATCAATGAACGCATCTTCCAGTCGCCGCTCTTCACGGTGGAAGTCGGTGACCTGCAATCCGTCCGCGATCATGCGCTTCAGGGCGCTTGCAATCACAGCCTCATCCACCGATTGCAGACGGAGCTTGGCCCCACGTTTGGTCTCCTCGATCACCTCCATCAAAGGTGCCGTCAGTGCCCACTCGATGAGTTTGGCTGGCGGACCAATGATTTGCACATTTAAAAGTGTCTCTGCTGAGGCCAAAGAGCCACGAGTCATCGAGTCAGCGTCCCCATGATGAACGATGCGGCCTTTGTCGATGAACAGCAGGCTGTCACACATCTCGCCAAGCTCGCTCAGGATGTGGGAGCTGATCAGGATCGTCTTGCCTTCCTCAGCGAGGATGCGGATCAGCTGCTTGAGTTCCACCCGCGCTTTCGGGTCCAGTCCAGCAGCTGGCTCATCTAGAATCAGGATTTTTGGATCATGCAAAAGCGCACGCCCAAGGCAAAGGCGCTGCGTTTGTCCTTTGGACATCTTATTGCTGAGGCGATCTGCCAGCGGCGTGAGATCGGTGAAATTCATGACCTCTTCGATGCGCTGCAGACGCTCAGCGCCCTGATAGCCAAGAGCACGCGCGTAGAAGTCCAGATACTCCAGCACCGTCATGTGGTCATAAGTGCCGAAGCTATCAGGCATCCAGCCTAACAAACGACGCACCTTTTCCGGGTAATGCACCACATTATGCCCGCCCACTCTCACGCTGCCGCCATTGGGCTGATCGAGGGTCGCCATGATCCGCATGGTGGTCGTTTTCCCAGCGCCGTTCGCGCCGACAAAGCCAACCACACTGCCATGATTGATCGTGAATGACACGCCATCTACCGCCTTCAGCGCACCAAAGCTGCGCTGCAAATTCTCCACCACAATGGCAGGCTGGTCGGCATCAAAATCGGCTGAAGTGGACATGAGAAAAACGTTAGGGTTGAACCACGGGACCAAAGACAAGGACGTGGTCTTGATTCCACCGAATAGAAAGTAGGGTCTCTAGCGTGAAGGCAGGTGCAGCAGAGGCCACCGCCACGAAGCTGCCACGCGGCAGCGCGCCATTGCCAAGTGCTTCTATGCGTTGCTTTATTGGGCCTTCTGAAAGCTCTGCTACCTCTGCGCAGGCTTTCCGCAATTCAGCCTCCGGCACACTGACAAGCTTCACTTGCTGTCCAGTGGCTAGCGGCGTTTTAGCCTGCCAGGTGGCCCCTTTAGCATCCTTATAAAAAAGTGTCTCCACAGTGAATCCAAGCGCTGAAATGATCTCAGGCGCGGCATCTGCGGTTAGCCCCGCTTTCAACTCAAGGCGGGCGCGTGTCGAGACCACAGCCCGCAAGCTTTGCCCCTGCTCAGCGCGACTTTGGAAGAAATTTCCAGAGCGTTGGCGACCTTCCTGAGAAAGTTGGACAGGCTGACTATTGCTATCCTTTTTTAGCTTCACCCACGGAGTGTCAGGTAGCGCTAGTGGCTCAACCAAAGCTGGCTGCTTCATTTCAAAGCTCCCACTTAAAAGCACACCTGTACGACTCGCCTGCTCCTGGGTGACATAGGCTGCGGTTTCCTCAGGCACCACATTCACGAGCACTAAGCGCGCGCCGATACCACCGAGGCCATCCTGGAAAAGAATGATCACGATCATCAATAGACTAGCTCCGATGGAAAGCAGCGGTGTCGTGATGAAGAGCTTGTGCCTCTTCCCAGGAGGGGCCAGCACAAACAGATTCACAGGGCCTACCAAAATACCAAAGACAACCAAAAACACGATCACTTGCCATGAAGCAAACTGGCGTAGTCCAATCGACTCCAGCAAGCCCCAGTCAGGTTTCTTGTTGGGCGCTATGCCAGTGTCCCCGGTGTAGGCTTCCGTCAGCCTTTTTTCACGCATGTTAGAGCCCCAATGCCGAGCCACCGTTTTTTCAGCATCCAAATCTTTGCCATTCCAAGACAGGATAGCGGCTTTTAAGGAGGCGAACTTCCCTTCATTTTCGGATGGAATGCCAAGGGTGAGAAACGTGGGGCTGGCAGTGCTGTAAAGATCAAGCTGTCCGCCTAAGCGACTCCATTGAATGACCGCGAGTCGTTGCACAGGCTTTAGGGAAAGCCACTCAGTGTCAGCCATCATGATGATATCAAAGCCACTCAGCCCCAGCCAATCCTCCGGCAGATCTACAGCCGCATACACGCTGCCAAATTGACTCGTCGCACCGCCTCTTGAGCTGCTGCTTTTCATTCGCTTTTCCACCTCATCCTTCAACCGCGAATGGTTCGTATCAGCCAGAGCCTTACTTATCGCGATAGACGGAAAATCATAAACTGAATTGCTCTGCTCGTTGAAATCACGATGACCTACACCATCCACATCCAAGCCGATGTGAAGCATCTGCCCAGTCCTCCCATAAGTCTCTCCATAAGACACTGCCAGTGGCACTAAAAACTGGGCAGACTCGGTTCCGCCAGCAGGCACTATCATCTGAAAACGACTGTGATGCTGGTTCTCTGCGCGAAACACCTGCGTCTGAGAAATGATCTTGAAATTCCAACCATGATCATTGCCTGTGTGATTCGTTGCTACGACTCTCAACGGAGCATATCCAGTCGGCGGCATGGGATCAAAGACACTGCGAATCTCGAGGGCCAAAGCGCCGTTGGTATCTGCCAACGCTCCACTGGTAATGCTCTTTTGTGCCAAAGCAGGCAGGGCCATTAAACTACAAGCTGAAAGCAGCGATAGATATTTCTTCATACCACCTCCTTCAGAGTTTTCGGTGTGATCAAATTTTGCACTGGCACCTCAGCCACGATAGCGCTCACCACACTGGCGCT
The DNA here is from genome assembly GCA_026397605.1 of Verrucomicrobiota bacterium. Taxonomy (GTDB): domain Bacteria; phylum Verrucomicrobiota; class Verrucomicrobiia; order Verrucomicrobiales; family Verrucomicrobiaceae; genus Prosthecobacter. The sequence goes on from JAPLUM010000763.1 coordinate 5,933, forward strand.
AGACTTGCCATCCATGCGTGCCGTGTAATCCAGCAGAATGCGATGATTTAAAACCGGTAGAGCCAAAGCCTGCACATCCTCAAAACTCGCATTCGGGCGACCTTGCATCAGAGCGCGCGCCTTTGCCGCAGAGGCCAGACTCAAAGCCGCACGCGGACTAGCCCCGAAGCGCACGCCCTCTGAGGCCTTTGACTGTCCGGGATGCGTGGCATCGACAATTCGCGCGATGTAACCCGCCACAATCTCAGGCAGATAAATGCGCCGCGCTGTTTGCTGAATGATCGCAAAGTCCTCACGCGTTGTGATTACCGGCACCTCTGGCTCCATGCCAAGTTCACGATGCGTTACGATCCTAGCCAGTGTTTCAGCGCTGTTTCGCAGCACTTCCAACTTGAAGAGAAAGCGGTCCACCTGTGCTTCAGGGAGAGGATAGGTGCCCTCAAGTTCGATCGGGTTCTGCGTGGCCAGCACAAAGAAGGGATCAGGCAGCATATGAGATTGTCCTAGCACCGTCACACGCCGCTCCTGCATGGCCTCCAACAAAGCAGACTGCGTCTTGGGTGAAGCGCGATTGATTTCATCAGCCAGCAATAGGTTCGTAAAAATCGGTCCCGGCTGAAACACAAATTCACGCCGACCATCCACCTCTTGCAGCACTGGATTCCCCGTGATGTCACCTGGGAGTAAGTCAGGTGTGAATTGCACGCGACGAGTTGTCAGATTCAGCGCTTTCGACAGGCCTTTCACTAACTCGGTTTTTCCCAGTCCAGGCAGACCTTCTAAAAGCACATGACCGCGTGCAATGACTCCGCAAAGTACGAGATTGACTAGTTCCTCTTGGCCAAACAGAACCTCATTCAACGCCTGCCGCAATGCAGCAATGGGTTTCGAGGCAATTTCAATTTCAGTCTCTGTAGCGAACGAGTCAGCGAGCATTGCAAAGGATTAAGCAGATAAAAGGCGCTGCCGTCGAGAGGAAAAAGTAGATGCTGATGTGAGCACCGATTTAGTTCATAGATTCGATGCACACGAAATGTCCGGCATTCTTTCCGAGTCGATGATGAAGAATGGGTTAACACAACAGCTGTCCGAAATTACATCTTGTAAAAACAGAAATCCAAACTACGAAGGGCTCTCAACATTTAATGTCACGTCTATCACAGATCCTTGTTGTCGCAGCCCTGGTGGTGTCCATTGGGCTACACTGGGCTGTGCTGCAATCGGCGGCTTGGGTAGGCATGGCGGTTGCTTATTCGGTAGAGAAAGGTTCTCTCACGGAAGGTCTGAGCGACACCTTTGACGGCGACCATCCCTGTCCGCTTTGTAAAGCGGTGAAACAGGGGCAGGACTCGGAATCGAAGTCTCAAAATGATCAGGCACCGACAAACAAGACAAAAGAGGTGAAGCTCACGCTCGCCCTCGTTACGGTGCCCAAATTTGTTTTTTCTCCATCTGCGCCCCAACACTGGATCATGACATCCAGTGATCTCAAAACGCGACGGGAAGAGCCGGTCACACCGCCTCCTCAGCGTTCCACGCACATCTAGCAGTCGTCACTTTCAGAAGCTGAGCCAGATCACACCTGTTGTTTGCCGGGGTTGTTTATGTGCTCGGACACTATGTGTCTAAAACGGATTTTTGCCGTGTCATTTCTGCCCACTGAAAGGGATGTCTGATAGACGTCCTCATGCCTTTCCCGGCGTTCCGGGTAGGCGGCGTCAGCTAGCGTTTGCCTTCCCTGCCGGGCGCTCCCGTTCAGCCATTTTCTGAGCGGGAGCGACATTTCTTTTCAAAAGGCCATGCCATACGCAGGCCTCAAATGCCCAATTCCTGAGTTCCTATTTTCAAATTCAATCATGTTCCGATTTTCCCTCCATCTCACGCTCGTTTCACTCCTCGCCTGTGCCTGTCTTAGTCAGGCACAGGACGCCCCTTCGGCTGATGTCATGACCAAGGGCTCGCAAGTCTATATGCAGGTCTGCTTCGCCTGCCATCAGCCCACCGGACTCGGCCTGCCCGGCATGTTCCCTCCGCTCGCCAGTTCTGATTGGGCCTCTGCGGCCAAGCCAGATCGACTCATCCGTATGGTGCTCCACGGCGTCACTGGCCCGATCACGCTGAATGGCAAACCTTTCACCACACCCGCGCCTATCATGCCGCCGCAGGGCGCAGCGCTGAATGATGACCAGATCGCCTCCGTGCTCACCTATGTGAGAAATTCGTTCGGCAACAAAGGCAGCACCGTCACGGCCGATCAGGTAAAAGCCATCCGCGAAGCCGAAAAAGCCCGCGCCGCCATGTGGACCCAGGCCGAGTTGGAAAAAATCCCCGTGAACTGACCCACGATGAATCTCGAACACGACACACCTCCCGCGGACTTCCATCCCGTGCGCTTCTGGCTGCTCATGGGCGGTGTGATCGTGCTCGTCGTCGGCCTGAGCATGGCCTACAGCCGCTTTCTCCAGACCGTCCTTCCGAAAGCCGAGCTGCCCATCTTTGCCACCGTGAAGAGCGATCTCGAAGCGACCGAACGCAGTGGCAAGGCGGTGCGCTTTTCAGACCTGAAGGGCAAGGCCATCGTCGTCGCTTACCTCTACACGCAATGCCCGCATGGCTGCGCGGCGGTGACGGCGCAGTTGCAGAAGTTGAATCAAGAATTTGCCACGCATCCTGGCATCCAGCTTCTGTCCGTCGCCATCCAACCGGAGCGGGATAGCGTCGCGATGCTCAAAGGTTATGCCGATGCTGTCGGAGCCACGGAAAAGTCGCCCTGGTGGTTCATCACGGGAGATCGGCAGAAGCTCTGGGACTTCATGACCAAGGAGGTCGGCATGACGCCAGCGAAGCCCATCCCTGTGGATGAGCGCATCACGCCGGACGACGAATACGAACACGACCTCCGCATCGCCCTGCTCGACGGCCAGGGCCGTGTGCGCGGCTACTACGCTGTTTTTCACCCGCAGCCGGAGATCGCCTCCCTGATGGCCGAGCGACTCCATGAGCATGTCCATCAGTTGCTCGATCAACCCCATCATTAAATCTTATGAAAACGTTCCTCACCCTCTTCCTCATTCTCGTCTGCCAAACCTTCGCGGCTGAGCCTGTGCAGAGCTACGAAGGCGAAGTCGCGGGCATCTTTTGCAGCGCCTGCTCCAGCCATGTGAAGGCTGCGCTCTCAAAGATCGACGGTGTGCAGTCGGTGAAAATCGCCACTGCTGATAAAGGCGGGCTGCCAAAGCTGAAGATCACCTCCACGAAGCCGCTCACCCGCGAGATCGCCATCCAGGCACTCGGGGAGAAGGCCAAGATGTATCACATCCAGTCGCTGAAACCCGTCACCCGTTGAACCCATGCGCACCCTCCTTTTCAGCCTCCTCATCGCCAGCAGCGCCTCGGCAGCTTATCAGCACTTTGAAGCGCGTCAGGTGCATCCTTTGGCAATGACACCGGATGGCACGCGCTTGGTCGCGGTCGATTCCGCAAATGCTCGTGTCACCGTGTTTGACCTCACCAGCGGCACACCGGTGCGGCTCAGCCAGATCCCCGTCGGCCTGGAACCTGCGAGTGTCCGGGCGCGAACGAATGATGAGCTCTGGGTCGTCAACGAAGTCGGTGACAGCGTCTCCATCCTAAGCCTGAGCGCTGGTGCCGTGGTGGAAACGTTGCGCGTCGGCGATGAACCTACTGATGTCGTCTTCGCCGCAGGCAAAGCCTATGTCGCCTGTGCTCGGGCAGGCCAGATCCGCGTTTTCGATGCCAGCACACGTGCCCCAGCAGGTGCGATCACACTCACTGGAGCCTACCCCCATGCGCTGACGGTGAATGCCGATGGTTCACGCCTCTACGCCGCCTTTCTCCAGTCGGGAAACCGCACCACGGTGATCAAGCGGCAGGTTGCGCCACCTCAGCCTACGCCGACCAATACGGCCCTGCCAGCCGGGCCGGACACGGCCCTCATCGTCGCCGCCAATGACTCACGCGTGACTAACACCATCCTCGACAACGACGTGGCGGAGATCAACACAGCCACTGACACCGTCGTGCGTTATATCAGCGATGTCGGCACGATCCTCTTCGATCTAGTCGCACGTCCGGGCAGTGATCAGATCTGGGTGGCAAACACAGAATCGCTGAACCTCACACGCTTCGAGCCGACTCTGCGAGGTCACTTTGCCGAAAGCCGCCTTTCGATCATCACGCCTTCTTTGGTGACCACAGTCGATCTGAATCCCGGCATCGATTACGGCACTTTGCCGAACCCGACAGCGCAGGCCACCGCGCTCGCGCAGCCGACGAGCCTCGTCTTTTCTGCCGATGGCGGCGATGTCTGGGTAGCGGCCTTTGCCTCGGATCGGCTGGCAAAGATCGACCCCGTCACGGGCGATGTCACCTCACGTGTGGACATCCGCACCGGAGCCGACACGAATGCCTCCGCCATGCGCGGACCACGCGGGCTCGTGCTCGATGAAGTGCGCGGGAAGCTCTACTCGCTGAACAAACTCTCCAGCACCCTCAGCGTCATCGACACCAACACGCTGGCGGTCTCCAGCGAACTTGCCCTGAGCAGCTACGACCCCATGCCAGCAGCGATCCGAGCGGGCCGCGGCTATCTCTTCGATGCCCGACTTTCGGGCAATGGCACCGTCTCCTGTGGCATCTGTCATATGGATGCGGACAACGACGGCCTGGCCTGGGATCTCGGTGATCCAGGTGGTGATATGCTCACCGTGCTCGGAGCAAACCTGAGTGTCCACGACACCACACCACGCCCGCGTTCCATGCATCCGATGAAGGGTCCCATGGTCACGCAAACACTGCGCGGGATGCAAAACGGAGATCCCTTTCACTGGCGTGGCGACAAACCGACACTGCAAAGCTTCAACTCCACCTTCGACAACCTCATGGGTGGCTCGCAGATCGACTCTGAGGATATGGACGACCTCGCCGAATACCTGAAGTCGCTCATTCATCACTCGAACCCGAATCGCAATCTGGACCGCTCTTTGCCGACGATCTTTGGCTCTGCCAATCCTGTCACGGGGCGTGATCTCTTCAACAATCACGCCAAGTCCCACTGCAGCGTCTGCCATTTACTGCCTGAAGGCACGGATCATAACATCGACCTGCCGCAGGAATCTGGACTCAGTCAGCCGGTGAAGACTCCGCCGCTGCGCACGACGTATCAGCGCATGCTTTTTGACTCACGCGCGGGCGCCACCTCGATCAGCGGCTTTGGCATGTTGCATGATGGCACAGGAGGCACCTCCATGCTGCCGACGGTGCATCCGTATGTGCTCTCGAATTTGGAAACCGTGCAGGAGCTGGCAAACGTTACCGCCTTTATCCAATGCTTCGACACTGGCACGGCGCGCACGGTCGGTTATGGCCGCACGGTCACGGCAGCGAACCGCGCGGATAGTGCGGTGATTGCAGACATGACCTTGCTGGAAGCTCGTGCTGCGGTCAATGCGGGTGATTGCGATCTCGTCGTGCGTGGCGTCATCGGTAGCACACCGCGCGTGCTGCGCTGGACGGGCACAGTTTATCAAAACGACAGCGCAGCTGGTGGCACGATGACGCGTGCAGCTCTGCTGGCGGCTTTGAGTGGCAATGATGCCATCACTTTCACCGGTGTACTTCCTGGCACTGGCCTGCGCTTCGGTGGTGATGAAGATGAAGACAACGTTTTAAATGGCGACGACCCGAATCCAGGCATCGTGGATGGTCCGCCGAAGATCACGGAACAGCTACAAAGCCTGGCCGTGGTGCCCGGTGCCCCTGCCACGTTTACGGTCGTGGCAGAGGGCATCAGTATGAGTTACCAGTGGAAGCGCGGAACCACGAACGTGGGCACGAATTCGCCGAGCTTCACAATCCCCGTCACGATCATGGGTGATACGGGTAGCTACTCCGTCGTTGTCAGCAATGCTTATGGCACCCGCACAAGCAATGTTGTCACGCTGAATGTCGTGCCGCCGCCAGTGATCACAAAGCAGCCCCTCGGCAGAACGACAAATGAAGGCACAAATGTCAGCTTCAGTGTCACGGCTACAGGCTCAAATCTCAGCTATCGTTGGAAACGTGGTAGCACCTTCATTGGCGGTGCCGATAAAGCCACACTCACGCTTGGTGGCGTCGGTGCGCAGGACATTGGCAGCTACTCCGTGGTCGTGTCAAATGGTGCCACGAGTGTGACCAGCGATGCCGTGGCTTTGGGTGTGAATCTTTGGCCTGTGATGAACGATCTGAATCTGCCGGATGCCGTCATCGGCCAGAACTACAGTTGGCAACTCAGCGCGGTAAATGCGCCGACCAAATTCAGCATCCTCGGCCTGCCCACCGGCCTGACTTACAATCCGACCACCGGATTGATCACCGGTAAGCCCACCGTGGCGAAGAGCTTCACGGTGAAAGCCAGCGCGCTCAATGCCGCAGGCAATGGGCTGGCCAAAGAGGAGGTTATGGTGGTGCAGTCATATCCTGCCGCCGCGCTGGGCAGTTATCAGGGCACCGTGCCACGACATAGCGAGGTAACTTTAAACAACAATCTCGGCGGCCGCCTCACGCTCACGACCACGAACCTTGGGGCCTTCAGCGGCACGCTGGTGCTTGGCACTGTGAGTCATCCGCTGAAAGGCACACTCGTCATGCTGCCAGACGCCGACCCGACCGGCAGCATGACCATCGTGCGGAAGAATCAGGCTACGCTCAATCTCAGCTTCAGACTGCTGCGCGCTAGCCGCAGTCTCACGGCCACTCTTACCGATGGCACGAATCCACTCACCATCACTGCTGCGCTACCTGCGACTGCAATCACGCCGTATGTCGGGAACTACACGCTCGCCATGAAACTGGCGGCGGGTTATTTAAGCAATGATGCGAACCCGAGAGGCCACAGCATCGGCGCTTTTAAAATCTCCACGAAAGGTGCCGTCACGGGCGTGATCAAACTCGCAGATGCCTCCACAGCGATCACGCTTTCCGGCATCGTCGGCGAAGGTGGCAACTTGCCTGTCTTCTCCCTACTTTATGCCAGAACAGGTTCCCTGCTCGGCACCTTGAACATTGGCGCTGGCGGTGTGCTAAATGCTTCGAATCTGAGCTGGTTCAAGCACACGCAGACAGCTTCCTCGCGCAGCTACAAATCAAGTTTTGGCCCGCTAATGCTGGAGACCATCGGTAGGCCGTATGTTATCCCGCCGCTGAATGGCATCGCCCTGGGACTCACCGGCGCCGGCGAAGATCCTGCCGCCTGCGAGCAATCCTGGCCTCGTGAAACTGACGGTCACACCCGGAAGCGGGATCACGTTCACGGCTGGCACGACAGGCAGCTTCACTGGTAGCTTCTCGCTGAAGGACAGCGATACCAGCATCACGCCAGCCAAAGATCTGACCCGCAGCGCCACCTTCACAGGCATGATCGTCGATGACGGCACGGGCCAGAAAGGTTACGGCTTCTTCAATCTCGCCGAGATGCCCACCGCCTCTCCCAAGACCACGACGACGACCACCAAGCTGCTCTCTGGTAGCGTCGAACTCGGGAGGACGACGCCGTGAGCCACAGGCCCAAAGTGGTCCGCACAGTCCTCTGTGCGGCACGAGCGCTCCCAGATACCCAATCCACGCACAGAGGACTGTGCGGACCACTTTCCCCAGCCTTTCCACTAGCTGAACCCCAAACCAAAAAGACAAAGACCCAAGAAAACATGAAACGAAACTACATCCACTCGATCGCCTCAGCGGCGCTGCTGTTATTCAGCGGCACGGCCTCGGCTCATATCGGCTACACTGCACGCGACTTCGGAGTCGTCGTGCCAAACGCGGCTCCCGTAACCATCGTCAATCAAACCGTCACCGGCAATTATGGCTGGGCTGACGGCACAGACGCTGACAATGCGGACAGTCACAAAGTACGCTATTACCGCTTCAATCTAGCGGCTCCTGCTTATGTCACCGTCAGCTTCAGTGGCTCCACGAATAGCACAAGCACGACTCCCAGAAATGGCAGCATCAAGCCTGGTTTCTCTATTTATCAGGGGCTGGCGCATCTGCCGCCGCTCACCACCGCTCCAGGCAGTGCTGACTATGACACCTCTGCCATCTCGATGGCTTACCGTGCCACGCTCGGCTACCCAGTGGAAGGTTGCTTTCATGCGCTCAAAGACTGGCGTATTGGTGGTGAAAACCAACACGGCCCGACTTTCGACTTTGATGCGCCGAACGGCCTGAGCACCTTTGTTTTCAAAGGTTACGCGGCAGACGGCGACTCCAGCCTCTTTGGTGTTGTGCCAGGAGTCACGGGCGATGGCAACGCTGATGGTACGGTCACGAAGTCCTTCTTCCTACCAGCGGGTGACTACACCATCGCTGCGGGTGGTGTGAACTATGGTGGCCAGCTCCCGACGCCTGACGCGACCGTCTATGGTCTGACTGGTACCATCTCAGCCTCCGCTTTCACCTATGTGGCTGGCGATCCTGTCGCAGGTGGCATCGGCTACGGGCATCAGGTTACTCTCGGCAAAAATAGCTCCGGTAGCTTCAGTGGCCACGTCGGCGCCTGGAGCTGGGAAGATAACAGCCTCTTTGATGCTGTTTTAGGTGAAGCCCCCGTCGGCTGGACGCACACCTCAAACTGGGCTGCCGTCAGCGTGCAAAGCGACACCGTCCTGACCATCACCATGGAGCGCGATGCCAGTGTGCCTTGGGCTGCTGCTCCCGAGGGGCTGAACGGCCTTGCTGACACGGCCTCCATGTTCCCCAGCTTCAGCCTTTTCCGTGGCTTGGACAATGACGGTGATGACTTCCACACCTACAACAATCGTGGCAATGTCGATTGGGCTGAAGACATTCAGTATGTAGATCATCTGGACAACTCCACCGAGTTCAGCGTGACCCGCAGCTACTTCCTGCGTGCAGGTGATTACACACTCGCTCTCGGCAGCAATGCTCCTGCGAACAACACGAATCGTCAGGGCTACAAAATCAACTTCAGCACAAAAAGCAATGGTGCTGCAGACCCTGTCCCGAACACCTACTTACCACCTGATTACATCGGCACAGGCGGTGTTGGTTATGCCTTCACCGTCGTCGCTGGAGCTGATGAAACAGGCAGCTTCAAGAGCCATGTCGGAGCCTGGAGCTGGGAAGACAATGCGCTATTCGGTAATCCCGGTCAGAGTCCACAGCCTGTCGGCTGGACGCACACGAGCAACTGGGTGGCGGTGAAGCTGACTCAGGAAGTCTTTTTCTCCCTCACTCTGGAGCGTGATGCCACCGTGCCTTGGCCTAGCACAGAGGATGCAAATCGCCTTGCTGACACCACCAGCATGTTTCCCAGCCTCTCGCTTTATCGCGGTTGGGACAATGATGGGAGTGACAACCACACCTACAACAACCGAGGCAACGTGGCCTGGGCGGAAGACATCCGCTACGTCGATCATGTAGATAATTCTGCGGAAGAAACCGTCACCCGCACCTGGCGTCTGCCAGCAGGCGAATACAGTTTTGCTCTCGGCAGCAATGCAGCTTCAAACAACCCAAACCGCCAAGGCTATAAAGCCACTTACAGCACTCGCGCAGCCTCCAACATCCTGGCAGCAGATCCTGCTTCCGGTGGCATCGGCTATGCCCATGTTATCAGCGTCGGTCGTGGAGACAGCGGTAGTTTCTCGAACCATGTCGGAGCCTGGAGCTGGGAAGACAATGACCTCTTTGATGCCAATGCTGGTGAAGCACCCGTGGGCTGGACACATACTAGCCGCTGGGCCGCAGTGCATGTGAAAGACCACATCACGCTGAATATCACCATGGCCCGCGATGCAAACGTGCCGTGGGAATCAGACATTGAGGCACTCAATGACAAAGCTGATACCTCAAGCATGTACCCCAGCTTCACCCTCTGGCGTGGTTGGGACAATGACGTCGCTCCGCTTGAGTTCCGCGCACGTCAGGAAATCATTGATGCCTGGCAGCCTTTCGGTGGCGTGCCAGCCGATCTAGGTGACCACCACACTTACAACAATCGCGGCAACGTCGTTTGGGCGGAAGATCTCAGCTACATTGACCATTGCGATAACAGCAGCGCTACCACCATCACCCGCAGTTACACGCTGGCTCCTGGCTATTATTCTTTTGCGCTCGGTAGCAATTCCACCTCCAACAATGACAACCGCCAGGGCTTCAGCTTTGCCTGGACCACGGGTGCCCCAGCACTCATCGCACCAATCATCACTCTACAGCCAAAGGGCGCCGAGATCCTGGTTACGAGAAGTGCCAGCCTCAGCGTCACAGCCACAGGCCCAGGCCTCAGCTATCAGTGGTTCTTCAAAGGCAAGCCAATCGAAAACGCTACTGCTGCCAAGCTGAACATCACCAATGCCGACCTCACCAAAGCCGGAGCCTACACCTGCACGGTGCGTAATTCCGCAGGTTGGGTTCATAGCAATCCCGCAGTGCTCGTCGTCATCGCCAAGCCGGTCGTGGCTCCGTTTGACATCCCGAACCTGATCGTCGGCCAGCCTTATCAAATCCAGCCCGCGGCTTCAAACAACCCCGTCAGCTACGCTATCAAAGGCCTGCCGAAAGGTCTGGTCTTTAACACAAAGACCGGCCTCATCAGCGGACGCCCAACTGAAATCAAAGCGCTCTGCACAGTCGAAGTGATCGCCACGAACAAAGCCGGTCCGAGTGCTCAAGTGACAGACACCTTTGCTGTGAATGGACTCGCTCCAGGAACAGGCGGCAGTTTTGTCGGACCCCTAGGACGTGCCTCTGGCATCAATGGCCTACTCGGTGGTTGCGTGAAGCTGCAAGTCTCCAGTCTTGGCAGCCTTTCAGGCACCATCACTCTCGGAAAAACTGCGCCTTATCGGATCTCCGAAGTGCTGGATACCTCCATCGCAGCACCGAGCGCGCACTTCCACATTAAGCGCGTCGGTCAGCCAGAAATTGAAGTTACTTTCGTGATCGATCCAATCTCGAAGTCGATGATGGGTGAGATCACCGATGGCATCACTGTGCTGCCTTTCATCGCCCGTCAGCCACTCACGCCGCTCGGCACTAATCCAGGAGACTACACCTTTGCTCTGCCGCTCGATCCTCTCGATGTCGGTGATCAAACCATCCCGCAGGGTCACAGCGTCGGCGCATTCAAAATCGCCACGACAGGCACTGCCACAGGTGTCGTCGTCACCGCTGACAACAATAGGATCACCTTTGGCGGCGTGTTGGAGCAGCAAGCCAAGCTCACGCTCTTTAGCTTGCTTTACAAAGGCGCTGGCTCTGTGCTCGGGCAGTTTAGCATCGATGCCGCGACTGGTGATCTCGCTACCTCAGAAGTCTCCTGGTTCAAAGACGTTGTCGCTAAAGACCTCGTTTATGGAGCAGGCTTCGGTCCGGTGGAGCTGACCACCGTCGGTCGTAAATACACCACGCCAGCGCTCACCGGCCTGGCGCTAGGCACGGCTCCAGGAGCAGGCAATGCCAAAATCTCCTTCGCTGAAGGCGGTGCGCCAACTCCGGCGACACGACTGGACACGGACAAGCTCCAGATTGAACTGACCAAAGTCACCGTCGCCACGCCAAATCCAGGCAAAGTCGCACTCAGCATCGACAAAGGTAAACCTGGTCTCTTCACAGCAGGCACCAGCGGCAGTTTCAAAGGTAGCTTTGAACTCACTGACTCCGACACCAGCGTCACGCCGACTAAACCACTCGTCCGCAAGTCCGAGTTCCAAGGCATGATGGTCGATAACGGCACGGAGGTGAAAGGCTACGGCTTCTTCCTCCTCTCCAAGATGCCTACGGCCAGCCCGAAGACCACGCTGGCCACCTCGCCAAGACTCTCCGGCAGCGTGCTGCTTGAGAAAGTGACGGTCGCTGAATAAACTAAGATTCTACTTCCCCAGCGGAATGTCCGCTGGGGAAAATCTGGGGTTCTAAAAATGACGAATGCTGACATCCGAATGATGAAGGAAGACCAAATGCACGAAGCCCGAAACACGCGGGAGCATCCTGGAATGCTCCAGACCTCTGGAGCTTTCGTGGGTCGAGGGACGTTCGAAAGCGCTGGAGGGCCAGCGCACTCCAGGACGCTCGCGCGCTATTGTTCGTCATTCGAGCTTCGTCATTCCTTCGTCATTCGGGCTTACTCATTCGTCATTTCCCTCTTCCTTCTCCTCACCACGACACTTAGCGCCCACCACGGGCGTGACTTCATCCTCATCCAGGACAGCGCCATTCCCGCGCCATTCACTGGCGTCGCCATCGCAGGATATGAATGGACGAGTGATGGCGATACCAACGAGTCCTCCACCGAGCCCGGCTTTTTTATGGGCATCGCACCAGCACTCGCGTTTGGCCTTTCAGCAGGTTTTTCCGATGAAGGCGATGGCTGGAATTACACTGGCGTCACACCGCAGTTCGTTGTCTCCATCCTTCCAGCCACGGGGCCTTTGAATTTCCGCGTGGGCCTTTGGACGGGATACGAATTTGCCGAAGAGCAGGCAGACTCTGGCCATTCAGGAGCCACTTCTCATTCGCACAATTCCGGCTCCGGTCCAGATGCAGGTCCCGTAGCACCTCATGGCCACGGTGCTGCTGGTAGCGGTGGTCATGATCATGGCTCCCACGGCGGCATTCACCGCCATGGCGAGAGCGGCTGGTATAACCGCGTCATCATGGAGGCCGACATCACGCACCACACTCGCGTCATTTTGAACCTCATTAGCTTTGTCTCGGGTAATGGTGGTGGTCCTGGGTTTGGTTACGCTGCGGGTGTCCGCCACGAGTTTAATCACGACCTCTCACTCGGCATCGAGACCATCGGCGACTTCGAAGAGCGGCAAAGCTCTCATCAGGTGCTCTTCACCACCATGATCGGCCTTCCAAGTCATTTTTCCCTTCGCCTAGGAGTCGGTGGTGGTCTTACCCGTGCCGCGCCAGACTTCACCCTGCATAGCAGTGTACTGTGGCGGTTCTAATTCATGGATTCATCGAATGATGGATCATCTCTCCAGATCATGAAAAAGATGAATGCATTTTTAGATGGCTGAGCATTCGGCTCATCTGTTATGCAAGAGGCTTCCAACCTAACCATGACCTGCCTCACACCGACCCTCTGGGCACGGCGTGCGAAGATCGGCATGCTCGGACTCCTCGCGAGCCTGAGCCTGCCTCTGTCCGCCGCTGCTGCTGAATCTACCACGATCAATGCTGGCGATACTGCCTGGCTGCTGACTTCCACCGCGCTGGTCCTCTTCATGATGATTCCCGGATTGGCCCTTTTCTATGCAGGGCTTGTCCGTTCCCGGAATGTGCTTTCCATTTTCATGCAGTGTTTTGTGCTCACGGCTGCGCTCAGTCTGCTCTGGCTCGTTTGCGGTTATTCGCTGTCCTTTTCAGATGGTGGCAGCTTCTTTGGTGGCATGGGCAAAGCCTTCCTCAATGGCGTAACCACCACCGCGACGCGCAGCGACTGCCCGACGATTCCTGAACTGCTCCATTTCGCCTACCAGATGATGTTTTTCCTCATCACCCCAGGCTTGTTCATCGGTGCCTTTGCTGAGCGCATGAAGTTCAGCGCCATGCTCATCTTCAGCCTCGTCTGGAGCATCGTCGTCTATGTGCCATGCTGCTATGGCGTGTGGCATAAAGCCGGCTCCTTCCTCGGACTCACGGGCGTTATCGAC
>JAPLUM010000320.1 GCA_026397605.1 Verrucomicrobiota bacterium
AAAGCCAGCTCACCAGCGACCAGGGAGAGATTGAAGCCCTGGATGGCAGTACGGTAAAACTTACCTTAAAGCCCAACCAACCCATCTCCAAAGCCGACCTGCTCATCAATCCCGATTACTCCGATCATCCGGAAGCCGTGACAGCGCAAATCACCACCAATGGCTCCATCAGCGCTGAGTTCATCGTGAAGCCAGAGATTGAATCCTGGCAGATCGCGCTCACCGCACAGGAGACAGGCTTTAACAATGATGAAGCCAGCCCATGGCAAGTCATCGCCATCCCCGACCTGCCGCCAGTCGTGGAGATTACTGAGCCAGTCGAGCAGTTGGAACTGTTGGCTGATGAAGCCGTGCGGCTCAGTGGTTACGCCAGCGATGATGTCGGCCTGGAGAAGGTCGAACTGGCCCACGCTTTGAATGCCGGGACATTTTCATATCGGGAAATCTCAGGCAAGACCGGTAAAGAAGCCCAAGTTCAAACTTTGCTACCTCTGGCACCAATGCAGGTGAAGGCCGGCGACACCGTCATGATCAAGCTCGCGGCCACTGATCTCAAAGGTCAACGCACAGAGACACAGCCACTACGCGTCATCATTCTAGAGCAGACCGTCACGCCTGAGCAGCGCCAATGGGCAGCGCAGACACGCCGCTTTGCCGCACAGGCAGAATCGTTGTCCGACGACACCAAAGAAATGCGCAAAGCCATCGAGCAAGTCCGCAAGACGGAAAACAAATCCGCCAAAAATGCCGAAGCCGAACAAGACGCCCAAGATGCTCTGGCACGTGCCAAGACAGACCTCGATAAAGTCACCGCCAAAGCTGACGACCTCTGGAAGTCACTGCAAGAAAGCGCCCGATCCGCCCCCACTCAGCTCGATGCCATGGAAACGCAGCTTCTCGGGGAACGCCTCGCCCACATGCGCAGCGTCGCACTCAAAGACATGAAGCAGGCCCTCAGCAGCGGCCTCGAAAAAACAGAGCCGCTAAAACGTGACGCCAGTGAAGCCCAGGCCGACGCAGACACCGTCGCCAGTGCCGCCCGCGCCTTTGCCGCTGAGGATAATGCCCGCCTCGTAGCCCAGCAAGCCCAGCATCTTTCACGTCAGGAAGCCCTGCTCACCGATCAGGCCCTGCCTGCAAATCGTGATGCCGCCCAGCGGCCAAAATGGCAGGAGCAGCAGCGGGCTGCCATGGCTGCAAGCGATCATCTATTGGAGCAAATGGAGACTTTGAAACCGCTCATCGATGGTGGCCAGCAAAACCAAATCAAAGACTTCCAAAAACAAATCGGTGAAGCCCGCACCGACCTCGAATCCAGCCTGGATAAACCCGATCAAGCCAAAAGCCCCGAGCACCTTTATGGAGCCGCTGACAACCTCCGCCAGCGCCTTGCCCGTGCAGCCGAAGCCGCCCGCGGCATGGCTCAAAACGCCGCCAACCGCAGCAATCAACTGCGCGAGCAGATCGCCCGCCAGGAAAACCCCGCCATCGTCGCCCTGCAAGAAGCTAAGGCCGCCCTCAACCAGGCAACCTCAGAAGCCAAAGACCCCAAGAAACGCGTCAAAGAAGATAAAGAAGGCCTCAAAGCGCCCGAAAAAGCCGCCAAAGAACTCGCCTCAGCAGCCAAGCAGCTCGAAGAGCAAGCCGCCCTCCGCGAACAAAACGCCGCCACCAATGATCAGGCCGCCTTGGATACCAATCGCGCCAGCCGAGCCGCCGATAAGCTCGCCACGGACATAGCCACCATGCAGAGCCCGGAATCCACCACTGAGATTCAAAAGAAAGCCGAGCAGCTCAGCGATGCCGTCCGCGCCCTCGAAGCCGACTCCCTGGCCCAGACAGCCATGAAGGCCATCGACGAAGCCGCCACCAACAGCCAGCCACCGAACCAACCGCTCAATCAACAACCCGCACAGCAAGCCGTCGATCAAGCCCGCCAAAAAGTCGCTGAAGTCGCCGAACAAATTGCCGCACAAAGCACCGCCGCGCGTGAGTCCCTGGCTCAACTCACACCGCAGGTCAGTGACATGATGAAAGCCGTGGCCAAAGACCTCAAGGAAACCCAGCAACAAACCCAGGCCGCTGCCGAAGAAGCCGCTGCCGCCAAGCCCGTGGCCGAAGTCGCCGAAAAAGCTACCGCTTTGGAAGCCGCCGCTGCTGAGAACACCGAAAAAATGGCCTCTCTGCAAGCAGCCCTAAGGCAGGAAGCCAACGCCGCTGACCTACAAAAAGAGCAGCAACGCCAAATGTCCCGCACCGCCGATACCGCCCTGGCTCAGATGCAACAAAAGGCCCCAGAGATCGCCCAAAACCTCAAGGAAGCTGCCCAAGCTCAGGCCAGCCAACCTCAGGCGAAAAACTTACAACAAGCAGCGCAAGCCCAGCAGCAGGCCGCAGAAGCCCTGGACCAACTCGCACAAAATATGGCCAAAGCAGAACAAGGCCAGGAACTTACCGACCAGGAACTGGCTGCCGCTGAAAAAATGGAGGAAGAACTCGGCGTCAAAGAACCGCTGGATGAAGCCTACCAACGCGCTGAGCAACTGGCCCAAATGGCACAAGATTCCGAACAAGATCCCGGTAAAGTTTTGGCCGAACTGGAAAAGGAATTGCCAAAAAATCCCTCCATGCAAAAAGCCCTGGCTGAGATCTCCAAACAGACCGCTCAGAGCAGTGAGCAGGCTGTCACCGCGGAAGCTCAGCAGCCCAGCAACATCGGCATGGCCGCCGACAAAGCCGCCAACGACCTCGCTCGTGTAGCCCGGCATCAGCAGCGTC
>JAPLUM010000127.1 GCA_026397605.1 Verrucomicrobiota bacterium
CGCTTTGCCGCACTCAGCCTTGGCATCAAACGAGTGCATGATGCCAAAGTCCTGCGCGGTCTGTATCCGTGACCCTAAAAAGATAAATCCCAGTCACGCCGTGACTGGGATTCGTGATGATTCTCTAGCCTGATTCAGCGCAACGGATCAACTACATGACCATACCACCGTCCACAGCCAGAACTTGGCCGGTGATGTAGCGGGACTCAGCACTGGCTAGGAAGAGAGCCGCATTGGCCACGTCCTCAGCTTTTCCGAAGTCACCCAGCGGGATCTTTTCCAGCACTGCAGTCTTCACCTTTTCATCCAGTATCCCCGTCATGTCTGTGGCGATGAAGCCAGGAGCGATCACGTTGGCGGTGACACCACGGCCAGCAAACTCGCGGGCGATGGATTTGGTGAAGCCAATCACACCGGCCTTGCTGGCCGCGTAGTTGGCCTGGCCGGCATTGCCGATCAGACCGATTACGGAGGCGACATTGATGATGCGGGCACCTTTTTGTTTCAGCAGACTGCGCTGGAAAGCCTTCAGCATGTGGAAAGCACCTTTCAAATTGGTATCCACCACGAAGTCCCAGTCTTCTTCACTCATGCGTAGAAGCAGACCGTCCTTGGTCACACCGGCATTGTTGACGAGGATGTCCACATGATCGTAATCCGCCAGCACGGCTTTTCCGAGTTCAGCAACAGCCGCCCCGTTCCCCACATCCACAGCGTAGCCTTTCGCGGCACCTGGATAGAGAGCGTTGATAGCCTCTGCGGCAGCATTGGAGTTGGCTTCAGTGCGGCTGACGATGGCCACTTTGGCCCCTTCAGAAGCAAATTTTTCAGCTATAGCTTTACCGATGCCACGTCCGGCACCAGTCACGACGGCGACTTTATCTTGGAGTTTTCCCATCCCTCACCATGGCAAACTGAAACGCTCTGGCAAGGACGTTGTCACAGCATTCACCATACTTGTTCACCCAAAACATGACCTACCCCAACGGCAACCCCAGCAGGCGACGACGCAGCATTTCCAGCGCGGCTTGACTACTGAGGAGCTTGAAGCGATCTCGGGTGCCTGGGTAATAGTAGCGTTTCACCAGCGTGGGGTAGCCCGTGGAGGCTAGACTGATAAAAACGGTGCCAACCGGCTTCTCCTCGGAGCCACCAGTGGGACCAGCGACGCCTGTGAGCGCTAAAGAATGATCAGCACCTGAGGTGAGCAGCGCCCCTTCGGCCATGGCCTTGGCCACGGGTTCGCTGACAGCACCGTGATCGGCCAGAAGTTCTGCGGAGACTCCGAGATGCTGTTGCTTGGCCTCATTGGCATAGGTGACAAAACCATGTCCAAAAACACGGGATGATCCGCTGACATCTGTGATGCGACTGGCCATGTAGCCACCAGTGCAGGACTCCGCCGTGGAAAGTGTCTGGCCACGATCCAGCAGCGTCTGAACGAGCACCTCTTCGATGATGCGGCGATCCTCAGAAACAATGCAGGTGCCGAGATGCTCACGGACAATGGCGGCTCCCACCTCCACAGGCTCTGAGGCCCCTGAAAGGCGGACATCGACATCGCCATTGCGGATGCAGTAGCCGAGAGTCAGTCCGGAGATGGCTTCGAGCTTTTTCTCCACCTTTTCCACGATGTCAGACTCACCCACACCTGTGATTTTGAGATAGAGCACCCGGCGATCTGCACCATCAGGCAGCATGGCACGCAGTCGTGGCTCCACCAGGGTCTCCATCATCGGCTTCAGCTCGCGCGGCGGCCCCGGCAGGAGAAAGAAATGCGTGTTCCAGCCTCGGCTATGGCTAAGTTCAGCAGGGAAATACAGCCCAGGTGCCGTGCCAAAAGGATTGTCCATGACCACGGCTCCGCGCGGCACCATGGCCTGCTTTAGATTGGAGGCCGACATGGTGCGGTTTCGCTTGGCAAAAAAGGCTTCCAGATGGGACTTGATCCCCTCATTCAGCTCCATCGGCAGGCCTAGGAGCTCCGCTATCGACTCGCGGGTCAGATCATCGCCAGTAGGACCTAACCCACCCGAGACCAGCACCACCTCGGAGCGTGCAGCAGCTTCAGCCATGGCCTCTTTGATCACCGCCCCGTCTGAAACGACGAGGTGTCGCGAGACCATCAGCCCGAGGGCGGCGATCTGCTGACCTAGCCAAGCGGCATTGGTATTGATGGTGTCTCCGAGGAGGAGTTCATCCCCTGTATTAACGAGTTCGATACGCATAAAATAAACCAATTACTTCAAGTCTGCCCACGGGCCTTGATTCAGCACAATCTCCGGCACCAGAGACTTCCAGCGCACGTCACCGTCCAGGATCATTTTACGAATACTGGCGCTGGAGTGGAATAAACAATCTTCCAACCCATCGTTGATGACGTTCACACTGCCTGTATCCAGCAAATAATTCAGCAAATGCTGCTGATGAGGGCTGACCTTGGCCTGAGCACCCGTGCGCACCTTGCCAGTCAGGGGATCGCCCGCAGGGTACACATAAAGCCGAACCTTATTGCGGAAGAGACGCCCAAAGGCCTCCAGCAGCCCACCCTCCAGATCTGAGTACCAGCGTTCATTGAACAGCTCTTGAAACAAAGGCAATCCAAGCACAATGCCAACCGGTTGCTGGGTGTGGCGGGATAGAAACGCACTCAGGCGATGAAACTCAGCATACTTGGAAATCAGCACATTTTTCCCCAGCGACTGCAGCACACTGGCACGAGCCAGGAAATTATCGTACTCCACGGAGCAGTCGTCCATGCAGAGCAGATTGTGCATGGTGATTTCACAGATCTCCATGTGACCTTCTGCCTCCTCACCAAAGTCCTGCGCAAACGCCTTCCTTCCCTGATCCAGCATGTCGAGATTCAGTCGCGTGATGGGATCAAAGGTGCCACGGCTCAGGAAGACCGATTTTTTATAAAGCACGTCCGAAGCCTGGAGAATCTCACCATCTGCCCCAAATAGCGCCGCATCCGCCAAGTCACTGCGCACAAGTTCTAAAGCCACGAGACGATCCTGGAAAACAGGCGAAGAAAAGGCTGGGCCCGTGAAGTCGATCATATCGATCTCCACGCGTCTGCGGGAGAGATCATCCATCAGACCGCGAAGAAAGGTCGGCAAGTTTTCACGCAGATGAAAGGCCCCATAGATCAGGTTCACCCCCAGAATGCCTAGAGCTTCAGACTGGCGTTGATTGGTCACATCCAGCAGACGCACATGCATCTGAATGTCATGGAACGGCGCCTTCGGTTCCGTTTGAAAACGCAGCCCCAGCCAGCCATGACATTCCTCTTTCGTATCCCGGAAACCACGGGCCCGCACCGTATTCGCCAGCGCAAAGAACGTGGTGTTTTCTCCCCGCTTCGCCGCCAGACGCTCATTCACGATCTGATACTCATGATCCAACATGGCCACCATGCGCTGACGGGACACATAACGGGCACTCTTGCCATAAATCTCATCACTAAACGTCATGTCATAGGCCGACATCGCCTTGGCCACCGTGCCAGAGGCAGCACCAGCCTTAAAGAACCAATTGGCAATCTCCTGCCCTGCCCCGATCTCAGCAAAAGTGCCGTAAATGCTGTGAGCCAGGTTCAGCTTGAGAGCTTTTTCGAGAGTGCCGGGGCGTTCGTTGGGTGATCCATTCATCGGTTAATGTTTCTCATTAACGCAGCAGAATCCATTCTGGAAGTGAAGAATGTGGCAGATTGGAACCTAATGACTCGAATGCTTGACTTAATAAGACTTCTAATTTAAAAAAATCCACACTTTGCCTTGTCGGGTGCAGCTGTAGCCACCTAGCTTACTTATCTTTAAAATACGCGAGACTCGCAAACAAAAAAGCCTATCGAACCTCCGCTTATTAAGACAGCACTCAGGATGAAATGAGAGCTGAAATTAGGCAGACACGAATAACAACAGTTTCATTTTATGGCACTAAACATACCCCAAATCATTTCGGCCACTATCTCAGAGGCAACCCGACTTCTATCTGAAAACAAACCTTCAGAACCAGTTAAACATTTAGATATTGGACCGGGTCATGGTGATCTCATTAAGTTATTACGAGAAAAGGGGACATTCATCTCAACTGCATGTGACTATACGGACGAGTTGATGGCACTGGAGGGTGTTAAAGTTGATATTGTTGATCTGAATACCCAAAAATTGCCATACGAGAATAGCTCATTTGATTTGGTGACCTGCACTGAGGTTATCGAACACATCGAACATTATCGTGAGACTCTACGTGAGATGTATCGGGTGCTAAGACCTGGTGGCGTTCTCGTGGTTACGACTCCGAATATTTTGAACATTAAGTCTAGATTGAGATTTTTGTTTGTTGGATTCTACAACTTATTTGGACCGCTCCACATGAGAGAAAGTCGAATTTACTCGACGGGTGGTCACATCAATCCAGTTTCGTATTTTTACCTTTGCCACTCTTTGATGGATTCTGGCTTTGCTCGTGTTGATCTCACGGTGGATAAGTATCAGCGAGGTTCAATTCTCTTCTTTCTTCTGCTGTTCCCAATTTTAAAAGTCAGTTCATTTTTTAGCATAAGAAAAGAACGCTCGAAGCGCGGAACCATTGATGATTCGAACATTTCATATGTTCAGAAGATGAATAGCATGGATATTTTGTTGGGAAGGACCATTGTGGTAAGCTGCAGAAAATAATAGGTCGAACGAGCATTGCGTATCATTGAGCGAAGCCGCAATGATAGCGGCTGTTGAAAGATGTGAGCTCATCAGTTCTTCGGCTGGGGCGAGATGGCGATGCGGGAGGGCTCATCTCGACGGAGCGAGATGGCTACTATACTGCGCCAGATGAGCCTACGATTGCCGAAAGCTGAGACGGTGTTGGTTCCAAATTTCTGGTGCGGTGGGGATGCCGCTTTTTCTTGCTCCACCTAAACTCGCAGGTGAACAGCTAACCAAAGGGCATCCTCAGAGGTCTCAGTGACGCGATGGCGGGTGTGGGCGGGAAGGCCGACGTGGTCGCCGAGCTGCAGGGCTAAAGAGGGCTGGTCTTGGATCTCCAAGGTGGCTTGGCCGCGTACGAGCAGGACCCATTCATCCTGAGGTTGATCATACCAGAATCCTTCTGGGCTAGCCTGCCCATGAGAGGCGATGCGCTCGATCTTGAGGCCAGCTTTTTCAAAAAGGGTTGTGAAAATTTCTTCGCCCGAGGATGCGGCGATACCCTCATAGAAGGATTGGGCTTGGATCATGATGGTAGGACTTTGAGCAGCGGTGAGATCATGACTTGCCAGCAGCGCGTTTCAATTGTGAATTGATGGGGTCATGAAAACCACAATTTTTCTCTGGGGCTGTTGCTTTTGGCACCTTTCACTCTGCCTGCTCAGTGCAGCAGAGCCGACCTTACTTCGTTTTTATGACGAGACGACCATGCGCCACCTCAGCTTAGCTCAGGAGGGCTTTGGCCGGACGACCGTGACGGTGCGCGCAGCTTCAGATCCTGGAAATTCAGGCACATGGGTGGGCAATGGGGACCGCAAGGATAAGACGCTGCTGTTTTCTCGGATCGTCGGCGAGGGCGAAGATCGCGGCACGGTTTTCCTAGCTGAGATCAGTGAGTCGAAAGTCAAAATCGATTACAAACCAGGGCAGCGTGAGCCGATGGATGCAACGATCAATGGGGAGTATCGCCGGACCAGTGAGGCTAAGTTTCTGCAATTGGCCAAAAAGGAATTTCAGGCAGCGAATGATCGTCTGGTGAAAAGCCTGAAGGCGGCAACCAAAATCTGGCAGGCGAGTGATCGTCCGGCGTTGCTGCTGTGGAAGGAACAGTGGCCAGCCCTACGTGAGCGCTGGATTTCTGCGGCGCTGCCCCAGGCCCCAGCAACGGCGGGGTCAAAGCCGGCAGCCCCTGCGTCCACGGAGAAGCCGGCTGAGCATTGGCTCTATCTGGCTCAGGCGACGACCCAGGCTTTTTACTTTCTCAGTTACTTACCCGATCCTAAAACGGGTCTGGGCTGGGATGGTGAATATGACGATCTAGGCGGTGGCCATGCCAGCGTGCGACTGAGCAAGGATGGCAAGCTACGCCTGTCCCTATCAAGCATCCGACCCAACGAAACGGAGGCTCGCACGCTGGATGCCACAGCCCAGCCAGACAAGGTCATGACTGCTAAGAATGGAGAGCTGACAGCCGAATTCACGGTAACGGACCCTGAAGCTAAAGATCCCATCAAGTTACCACGCATCCGCTTAAAAAAAATCGGCCGCTACCTGCAAGTGGAGACAGAGCAGGCACAAGGCAACGCGGGTCGAGGCTGGTTTGATGGCATCTACCGCGGTAGTCCGGTGCCCGAGGGGTGATGCGCTCACACAGATTTCCCTATAACAAGAATGCAGCCAACTACTAAACCCAGGCACATGTTTAATCACCCACTTTTTTTCATTGCGCTACTGTCGCTAGCCTGCCTGAGTCCCCTGCTGTCTGCGGCTGAAAAGCCAAATATCATCCTCATTTTGGCAGATGACCTGGGCTATTCGGACTTGGGCTGCTTTGGCAGTAAGACTATCCGCACGCCGAACCTAGATACGATGGCAGCAGAAGGCACAAGGTTTACCTCCTTTTACGTGACTCAGGCGGTATGCAGTGCCTCACGGGCAGCGCTAATGACAGGGAGCTACCCGAATCGAGTCTCGATGCAGGGTGCGCTGAATCATACAAGCAAAGAGGGCATCCATCCAGATGAGTATTTATTGCCAGAGATGCTGAAGGAACAGGGCTACGCGACAGGGATCTTTGGCAAATGGCATCTGGGCACGGCAGCGATGTTTCATCCGCTGAAGCATGGCTTTGATGAGTTCTGGGGCATCCCGTATTCGAACGACAATAGCAAGTATCACCCCAGCCTCGCGGCCGAGATGCCACCACTGCCCGTCTATGAGGATGAAAAAATCAGCGAGACAGACCCGGACCAGAGCCAGTTCACCCGCCGGATCACCGAAAAGGCAGTGAGCTTCATTCGTCGTCATGGTGATGCGCCCTTCTTTTTGTATGTGCCTCATGTCATGCCGCATGTGCCGATCTTTGCCTCAGAACGTTTCAAAGGAAAATCTCCTCATGGACTCTATGCGGATGTGGTGGAGGAGCTGGACTGGAGTGTGGGACTGATCATGGCGGCAGTGCAGCAGGCAGGCATCGCAGAGAACACTCTGATTCTGTTTTTCTCTGATAACGGCCCCTTCCTCAGTTATGGCAATCATGCAGGCAATGCAGCGCCGCTGCGTGAAGGTAAACTGACCAGTTATGAGGGTGGTGTGCGGGTGCCCTTCATCGCGCACTGGGCAGGCAGGGTGCCTGCGGGCAAGGTCTGTGACCAGGCGACCACCGAGATGGATATCCTACCGACGATCCAAACTTGGCTAGGCGCTAAAGGCCCCACTTTAAAGACTGACGGTAAAGATGTGAGTGATCTTTGGTTTGGCAAAGAGGGGGCCAAGTCACCGCACGAGTCGCTGGTGTTTTATGGTGGGTCCGAACTGCAAGCTATCCGCAGTGGCGACTGGAAGTTGCATTTTACACATCCCTACATCACCCCGCACGCGGAGCCTGGACGCGATGGGAAGCCGTCCAACTGGGAAAACATGAAGCCTGCCGCCATCACCCAAAGCGGGATCGAGGGGATCGCGACCCGACATGGCTACAGGGTAGCCCAGCAGGAATTGGCACTCTATGACCTGAAAACGGATCTCGGAGAAAGTAAAGATGTCAGCGCGGACCATCCAGAGGTCGTCGCCGAGCTAAAAAGACTGGCGGAAGCTTACAAGATGGAACTCGGGGATAGCCTGACGCAAATCGTGGGATCAGGTGTCCGCCCGTTAGGAAAGGCACCATGAACTAGAATTACCATTTAAAGGGCACAGCTCTGGCCGCTTGACGCGACTTTGACACGCCTTTAGTATGTGGGACCGATGAGAGATTTTGCACCCCCGCGTCTGCCTGCACTCCTGCTTGCTAGCCTTACCCTTAGCCTTCTAATTTCCCCAGCTTCCGCGTTCCTGGGGATGTTTGGGAAGAAAGAGAAGGAGGCTCCTGCAACCAATGAACGGCAAATCCAGGAAACTCAAGCCACCGCCATGCTCATGGAGGCTCGATCAGCTCAAAATGATGGGCGTGCAGGCAAAGCCCAAGGCATCTACCAGCAGATCGTCAAACTCTACCCCTTCACAATTGCTGCTTCGGAAGCTTCCTATGCTAATGCTGTGCTTGTCCGCCAAGACAGCGGATTGCAGACCTCTTTCGATTCTTTTCAGGCATTCATCGATCAATACCGCTCCAGCGCCCGCTTTGAGGATGCCATTCAGCAACAGTATGAGATCGCTGAAATTGCCAAAGGCGGAAAAAAAGAACGCACGCTGCTTCTGATCCCCGCCAAGATGGGCGGAGATGAAGTGGTAGCGATGTATCGGGCGATCATCAAAAACGCGCCCTTCGGCAAACTTGCTCCTCTTTGTCAGTTCAGCATTGGTGAAGTGTATCAGGACATGGGCTCCAAGGACCAAGCCGTGCTAGCCTACCAGACCGTGGTGGATAACTACACTAGAACGAAGCAGGCCAGCGAGGCTCAGTTTCGTATCGGCAGCATCAGCAGCGTCGCAGCGACCCGCAGTGAAGATAAATCCAACATTGTGGCTGCACGTGATGCCCTGACCACTTACATGACCACGAATCCGACTGGCGAGCGCGCCACGGAAGCTGAGCTCGGACTACGTCAAATTAACACCGTCGAAGCCACGCAATCGCTCGCTGTAGGTAAGTTCTACATGCGGACGAAAAAGGCCAAAGCTGCTGCCATTTACTTCAATGAAGCCCTGAAATATGGCTCCCCAGAAGCCTCGGCTGAAGCACGCACGCTCTTAGCCGAGCTGGCTGCTATCGATCCAGATGCAGTTTCTGAAGCTAAAAAAGGCCAGCCTGATCAGGACTATACCGTCGCAGGTGCCCGCAATCTCAAAGGTAGTGACTCCTACGTCGGCCCACTCCGTCCAGAACTTGCCCGCCTCGGCCAAAGGCCGCAGATGCGTGCTGGGGATGATGGCTTCATGCCGATTCCTCTGACTGAACCAACGCTGCCCACGAATAAAGGGGACATGGCTCCTGGAGCAGGCAGTCTTTTACCCCCAGTTGATCAGGAAAAGCCAGCTCTACTGCCAGTCCCTCCCACACCGACACCTGGACCCATGCTGCCAATTCAGCCCTCGGGCACTCTGCCAGTTCCGCCAAAGCCAACCACCCCGGCTCCCTAATTTCACTCTCCCACGCTAGGATGATCAAGCTCCCATCAATCATTACTCTTTGCTCTGTAGCCCTACTCCTGAGTAGCTGCGCAGGCTACACTCTTGGTGGCAAGAAGCCGACGCACCTAGCTGGCGTCACCAAGCTGGCTGTTCCGACCTTTGAAAACCAGACTTTGGAGCCTCGTATCGCATCAACGGTGACCAATGCCCTGATCAAACAGATCCAGATGGATGGATCCTACCAGATCGTGCCGGAAGATGAAGCAGATGCTGTGCTTAAAGGTAGCGTCACCCGCGTCGGTCGCACGCAGTTCCGGTCAAACCGTCTCAATGTGCTCAGCACATCCCAGCTGCAGTTGACCTTAAGCACGCAATTCACGATCACCGATACCACCAGCGGGCGGCCAATTCATAAAGGCAACTCCAGTGCGAGTTCTTATGTCATTCTGGACACGAACGTTCAGAACTCCGAAGCCCAGGCTTTGGAAGATGCCGCCCAGCGCTTATCAGGCTTCATCGCCAATGAAATCTCCGAAGGCTGGTAATGGAGGAAGACACCGCGCCAGAAGAAGCTGAAATCAGCACCGAAGACGAAGAGTCCGCCCTTAGCCTAGAACTCCCCCAGTCAGGCATCGTCCCTGCCCTGTATCTGGTCGCCACACCCATCGGCAATCTGGCAGACATCACTCTGCGCGCGCTGGACATTTTAAAGCAGGTCGGAGCCATCGCCTGTGAGGACACCCGCCATTCCGGCCGGCTGCTTTCTCATTACAGCATCCGCAGCCGCCTCATCAGCCTCAACGAGCACAACGAGGCACGCCGCATCCCAGAGCTGATCGCACACATTCAGGCAGGCGGCAGCGTGGCACTCATCTCAGATGCTGGCATGCCCACCGTCTCTGACCCTGGTCAAAGACTCGTTCAAAGTGTCGTCGCCGCAGGTCTGCGCGTGGAGAGCCTGCCAGGCCCCAGTGCGGTGCTGACAGCCCTTGCAGCCTCTGGCTTACCGACCACACCATTCTATTTCGGCGGCTTTTTACCCCATAAAAAGGGCCAGAGGGAAAAAGAACTCGTCGCTGCCATGGGCCGTGACTGCACCAGCGTTTATTTTGAGAGTCCATACCGGATTGTCGATACGCTTCAGATGCTGACTACCCACGGGCCGGAGCACCGAGTCGTGGTCGCCCGCGAGTTAACGAAAAAGTTTGAGGAATTTCAGCGTGGTCCGGCCCGAAACGTGCTTTTGCATTATCAAACCAAAACCCCAAAAGGTGAAATCACACTGGTCATCGCACCGCGTGAGCTCCCCAAATGGGTCACTTGGTAAAGTTGCTCCATTCTACCCCCAGCCCTCTAATTTCGTCATTCGCCATTCGGATTTAGTCATTCCCACTCCTCCCCACCCAAGACTCTCTTTTCACCATGATCCCTGCACCCTGCGACCTCGGAAACACGCCTGAAGCCATCAAAGCTTCCATCATCAATCATGTCCGTTTCACCCTCGGAGCCTTTGTGGAGAGCGCCAGCCCGAATGACTGGTGGGTAGCCACTTGCCTGACCATCCGCGACCGCGTCATGGACAGCGCCACAAAGTCCCGCGCCCTGCACCGTCAGTCCGGCGTGCGCCGCGTTCATTACCTCTCCCTAGAGTACCTGATGGGCCGTCTTCTGGAGAATAACCTGCGTAACTCAGGTCTCTATGATGTCACCAAGCAAGCCTTGTCAGAAATGGGCAAAGACCTGGACACACTCCTGCAGGTCGAGCCCGACATGGGCCTGGGCAATGGTGGTCTGGGCCGCCTCGCCGCCTGCTTCATGGACAGCCTCAGCACCGTGAATCTGCCAGCCATCGGCTACGGCATCCACTATGAATTCGGCCTCTTCCGCCAGGAATTCGTCAATGGCAAACAAGTCGAGCATCCAGATGCCTGGATGCGTGACGGCAGCCCCTGGAAGATCGCCCGCCCTAGCTATCGCCAAAAAGTGCAACTCTACGGCAGCGTCGTGCAGAAGTTCGATGACCTTGGCCATCCCCATTATGAATGGGTGGACACCAAGTGCCTGCTCGGACTACCTTGGGACATCCCGATCGTGGGTTATGACAGCCACACCGTCAATGTCCTGCGACTCTGGCAGGCTCAGGCAGATGAGGACTTCAACTTCAAAATCTTTAACGAAGGCAGCTACATCGAAGCCCTGCGTGAGAAAGCTCTGGCCGAGACTGTCTCCAAAGTGCTCTACCCGAATGACGCCACTGAATCAGGCAAAGAACTCCGCCTTGTGCAGCAGTACTTCTTTGTCGCCTGCTCCCTGGCCGACATCGTCCGCCGCTTCAAAAACGGCTACACCCTGCCCTGGAGTGAATTCCCAGCCAAGGCCGCCATCCAGCTTAATGACACGCATCCAGCTGTGGCCATCCCAGAGCTCATGCGCATCCTTGTGGATGAAGAAAAGCTTCCATGGGCACAGGCCTGGAAGATCTGCCAGGAAACCTTCTCCTACACCAATCACACCCTGCTTCCTGAAGCTCTGGAAATGTGGTCCGTCGGCCTCTTCGAGCGCGTCTTGCCTCGCCACCTCCAGATCATTTACCAGATCAATCAGCAGTTCCTCGATGGCGACGTCGAGACCAAATGGCCGGGCGACGCGGAGAAAAAACGCGTCCTCTCCCTCATCGAAGAACGCGGCAGCAAATACGTTCGTATGGCCCACATGTCCGTCCTCGGTGGCCATGCCACCAACGGCGTCGCAGCGCTGCACACACGTCTGCTTTGTGAGCGCCTCTTCCCCGAGTTTGCCGAGCTTTACCCAGACCGCTTCCTCAACCTCACCAACGGCATCACCTTCCGCCGCTGGCTGGACGTCTGCAATCCGCAGCTCTCCTCTCTCATTACCGAGTCCATCGGCGATGCTTGGAAAAAAGACGCCATGCTTCTTCGCGGACTCGACCCCTTCGCCGAAGATTCCTCCTTCCGCGCCCGCTATCACAAGATCAAGCGCGACCACAAAGTCG
>JAPLUM010000222.1 GCA_026397605.1 Verrucomicrobiota bacterium
CCCAGATCTTCGATAAACTTTGCTTCCAGAGTGACTTGCTCTGGGTTGACGCCGAGTTGCTCGACGATGATGTCACGGACTTTGTCTTGGATGTTTTCTGCCATAGTATATTGTGGGATGGGTGCGGCGGAGAGTTAGCGGCTGGTTTATCTTTGGCAAGAGAGAATTCTTTCTTTTTTGACTAGCCCTGATTCAGAGATCTAGACCGAGTCCGCACTTGCCTCAGGCGGATTTTCGACAGGGTCAGCCAGCTTCTCGATCAACTCACCTTTAAAGTTGGCCATGAGCCGGTCCAGAATCAGGCCCGCACCGCCGTATTTCAGGTCATCAATCACGGCTTTAACCGCAGCGCCTGACTCCGGCTTATGCCAGACATAGGCCAGCGCTTTCGTGTCCCATTGACGCTTATCAATGCGGAAGGCATCCGCAAAGAATACCTTCTTTCCTTCCGGCGTGATGAAGTGATCCGCCTCTGCTCTTAGCACCTTGTTCCGATTCAGGACCATCAGGACAGCCACGAACATGCCCACGAGTAAGGTGCCGCCGCCCCAGTAGAATTGTCCTTCGATCTCCTCTTTTGTGTAGCGATGCGGCTTTTCAGGCCAGCCATTTTTGGCCGCATAGGAGATCCAGCGTGGTGGCTCGGTGTCGCGACCCGTGGGCCAGCCCTGGGATTTGGCGCTCTCAGTCCAGGCCTCCAGCTTCCCTGCGGCCTTGGCCTCATCAAAGGACTTTAAAACCACCTCATCAAACCACGTCTTTTTATCCGCGATTCCATTGGCCTTGGGATAACCAAAACTTCCGTCATACAAAAAGTACAGCCCGAAAAGAGCAATCATGCCCGCCATCATGCTCATGCGCTTAAAGTACCAAGGCGTGACTCGGCAAATGATCGGCTCGGTGACTGACGGTGTGGGGATCTCATCCATGCCTGATTCAAAGCCGGAGCCCCGCCTTGATGCAACCCTAGATTTGAGATAAAAGCGCCTACTTGCCAAAATCGTCCAAGCCCTGCAGCGAATTCGTCCTGAACCCTTATCCACAGACGACACGCATGACACAGATGGCGAAGACGCCAAGAACAGCGGCGTCTCCGCCGCATAGTAGCCATCTCGCTCCGTCGAGATGAGCCTCCCGCTTCGCCATCTCCACGATCACTAAATAACGCAGACGTTACCTGTAAGCAGCGTTCCTCAGCTCATCTTGCGGAGCAGGATGGCTACTTTACCTACCGCCTCCCATTCAGAATCACCTCATTCATCTTCTGGCGCAGTGCTTCTAGATCAGCCAGCGTCGGAGGATCAGCAAAGCCAGTGTCCAGGGTGCCGATGCCATTGGTGTTGTTGCTGGTGCCATTCAGCGAGTTCAGGATGGCGCTGTCCAGTTGGGCTTGGCTGACCTCCCCTGCGGCACCCTCAAAGCCACGGGGAATGTCAAACGTGAAGCGCACGTTGGATCCATCAAAGCTCACGGACACGGCAGCCGGTGAATTAGCATCCACCGTGTTCACCGCATCCACCACCGCCTGCGCAAAGGGCGGGCCCTGAGCACCCATCACCCCCTGCGTGCCCTCCTGCCCTTGGGGTATGTCAAAACTGAAATGCAGCTTGTTACCCACCACATTCACACTCGCATTGGCTGGAGTGCCCTGCGGCAGTGTCGTCGTACTGTCCACCTGCGCGGCGGTCAGAGTCGGTACGGCATCGATCAGAGTTTTCAGGCCATTGAGTTGGCCACGCATCTGCACCGCATCGATCTCGGTGCCTGCTTGGGGTAAATTTGGGTCGAACATGGTAAGAAAGGATGAAGGGTGAAGGTTGAAGGATGAAGGATGACCTGTCCTTCGTAGCTCAAAGAGCGAAGGATGAAGGATGAAACGGGAGGTCGGAGTCAGAGGCTCTGTGGCTCCCGTAGAGTGTTGCAGGCTTTCCAGCCTGCATGGTAGCCGCGCCCGCAAGGGCGTGGTCGGATTGCGCTGATTTCAATGAATCCCAAACCTTGCAGCCTGCAAAGGCCGCAACACTCTTCCTGCATCAAAGAAACGTGCTGAAGCACAACCAAGAACAAGGAACCAGGAACAAACAACAATCCGATCACACACTGACGGTCACGGTAACCACATCGGTCCAATCACCATTTTCGGCACCATCATCCCAGAACCGCATTTTATACTCACGGATCTCCGGTTGGCCTGGCACCAGCAGCGGACGCTCGTCTTCATAGGGACTGGCGGTGCTGATGGCCAGAAGCTCCCAGCCACCCGTGCCGCGCTTGCTGTAAATGGCCACGGCTTAGTGACCGAATTTCTTCGGGCGCAGCTTCACGCACTGGCAGCCCGTGCCCAGCTCTGTCCTTAGGGT
>JAPLUM010000841.1 GCA_026397605.1 Verrucomicrobiota bacterium
AAAGCCAGCGCCGCGATTGCTCCCATCCAGCATGTCGGCCCTGCTTCGTTGAAACCAGCACTCAATGCATATTCGTTTCTCGAGTTGCTCAATGCGAACCTCAAGGACGCGACCACAGGCATCGATCTCTTTGACGTCTGCGACTTCGCCGCCAAACATGACTGCGCCGCAGTCGATCTCACGGGCTACTTCTTTCCTGGTTATCCAAAGGCTCCTGAAGACAGCTACATTGCCCGCATCAAAAAATACACGCATGATCTCGGGCTGGATATCAGCGGCACAGGCGTGAAGAATGACTTCGCCACGGCGGACAAGGCTGTGCGTGCGGAAGGCGTGCAATTGACGAAGGATTGGATCGAAATAGCCGCCAGGCTCGGTGCGCCTGTGGTGCGTGTGTTTGCAGGTCCGGGCGGGAAGATCAGCGATTGGCGCACCGTCGTGAACGGTGCCCCGCGCGCGGATGTGGAAGGCTGGATGGCCGATGCTTTGCGTGAGTGTGCTGAGCACGGCAAGAAGTTCGGCGTGCTCGTCGCCGTGCAGAATCATGGCGACTTCATCAGCGCGGGCGAAGAGCATCTCAGCCTGCTCAAGCGCACCGATCATGAATGGTGTGGGCCACTCGTGGACACTGGCAAATACTTCTCCGCCGATCCCTACGCCGACATCGCCCTCATGGCCCCCTATGCCGTGAACTGGCAGATCAAAGAAACGCTCGGCAGCAGCATGAAAACCCCGCGCACCGACATGAAGAAGCTGGTCACCCTCATCCACCAGTCCGGCTATCGCGGCTATCTCCCCATCGAGACCCTCGCCTCCGGTCGCAAGGACTACAAATCCCACGTGGAAGCCGCGAAGTTGCTCACGGAATTGCACGAGGCGATTGCAGTCGTTTCATAGCATCAAGGAAACTCTTGGCAGAATGCGCATCGCTGAAAATGAACCGTATGGCACACATAGTAAGCCGGAAAGGCGACTGAGAACCCAAAAGGGACTTACCGACAAAAGTGACACTGGCACGGAGCAACCGCAGCTTTCAAAACGAAGGATGTAAACCCACACCCTATGTGTTTTAGGGCAAAGCCAACACTGCCAGCTTCGCATTGGCTTGTGAAAACTTTCACAAAGGGGTTGCCGCTCGCGGATGGGGGGCGTAACTCTGGGGCACACTTTACTGCCTGCATACCATGGTCGCCCCAGCTGAATCACTCGCCACTTACGACTCGAAAATCGAGGGAAACATCGTTTTCACCAAGCTCGACAGCGCCATCAACTGGATGCGCAAAAACTCCCTCTGGCCAATGCCCATGGGCCTGTCCTGCTGTGCGATCGAGATGATGGCCTCCGCTTGCAGTCGCTATGATTTGAGCCGTTTCGGCATGGAGGTCATGCGTTTTTCACCACGTCAGGCAGATGTGATGATCGTCGCTGGCACCGTCACTTACAAAATGGCCCTGGCTGTGAAGCGTGTCTGGGACCAGATGCCCGAGCCAAAATGGTGCATCGCCATGGGTGCCTGCGCCAGCAGCGGCGGCATGTATCGCAGCTACGCCGTGCTTCAGGGGATCGATCACCTGATTCCTGTGGATGTGTACATCTCCGGCTGCCCTCCGCGCCCAGAGGCTCTTTTGGAAGGCCTCATGCGCCTGCAACGGAAGATCGAAGGCGAGCACTCCTTCACCGAGCAGAAGCAGGAATTGATCAACGAACTCTCTTAATTTTTTATCCCTTTCACTGCCATGAATGCCGCCCAGATGGTCACCGTCTTGAAGGAAAAGTTCGGAGCCGCCGTGCTCAGCACCGTCGAATTTCGCGGTGAGCACACGCTGAATGTTACGCTGGCTGTTGCCAAGCCGATGCTGAAATACTGTAAAGACGAGCTAGCCTTTGATTACCTCGTGGACATCTCCAGCCTGGACCAAATGGGCCAGGAGCCGCGCTTTGAAATGGTCTATGAACTCACCGGTTACAGCCATCACCAGCATCTGCGCATCAAAGCCCAGATCCCCGATGAGGAAGAGGTGCCGACCGTGAGTGATGTCTGGCCGACCGCCAATTGGCATGAACGCGAAATCTGGGACATGATGGGCATCAAGTTTGCCGGTCATCCCGATCTACGCCGCATCCTCATGTGGGAAGGCT